>JAEUNN010000861.1 GCA_016791085.1 Rhodocyclaceae bacterium
ACCCTGGTGATCAGCGCCATGGGTCTGGCGGACCCCAGCGATGCGCGCTACGCACAGGACAAAACCGCACTTGCCGCCGCGGCGCGCGAAGACGCCTACCGCCAGCTCGTCGAAAAGGCCGTCGCCCTGTACGTGCAGGCCGGCTCCCTGAAAGACAACTACGCGGTGTTGCGCGACCACCTGCTCGCGCACAGCCAGCAATTCATACAGTCGGTGCTGGAAGAATCCAGCCCGCAAGTGGGCAAGGACGGTCTCATGGCCGCCACCACGCGCGCGGTGGTGCGCGTGCGCGACGTACAGAAGTCGCTCAACCAGATGTCGCGCGACGAGCGCGTGGAATTCATACGCAATAACGGCGACCCGAAAATTTCCGTGGCGATCACCGCGCGCAACGCCGAGGGCGACCCGAACAGCCAGGCGCCGCGCTCCCCGGTCGCGGAAAATCTGCTGAAGGAACGCATCCAGTCCTTCGGCTTCCGCATCTGGAACGACGACATCGCGGCCAAAAGCAACGCCGGCGCCGATTTCAGCGTGGATGGCCAGGCCAAATTCAAAACCATGACGGTCAAACTGCCCGCATCCGGCCTGGAAATGTCACGCGTGGTGCTCACCTCCTGGACGGTCAAGTGCACCGATAAAAAGACCGGCGAGGAAATTTATTACAACACCCTGATTCCCGAGAAGCAAAGCTGGTCCAGCGAAGAGCAGGCGCTGGCGGATGTCGGGCGGCTGGTCGGAGAGGAATTTTCCAAGAGCTTTTTCCTGCAGCATTTCAACTTCGTCGGCCAGAACGTACGCCTTAAATTTTCCGGGCTACCCGCGCGCGACACCGGCCAGAGCCTGCTGCGCGAACTGACCGCGATGCGCGCCGTGCTGTCCGCCACCGCGGCGGACATGGGACGCGACCAGGCCGTATTCGACACCGTCCTGTCGGGCGGCAATCTGAGTGCCGGAGAACTGGCCCAGGCCGGGGTGCTGGCGCCGCTCAACCGCAAGCTGCAGAAATCCTGCTTCAACGTGGCAGGCGTCAAGGGGCCCGAAGTCACGATAGGCTTGGACCCGGCTTGTGCCGACGAGGCAACGCTCACGCGGCTGGAAAACCTGCCGCCGGCCGGTCTGATCGAGGCGCCTGACGTGCGCCGCGCGGCAGTCGTGCAAAACCCGGAAACGCGGCGCAAGCTGAATATTTGAACCGCCCGCCCGCAGCGCGGGCGGGCTTAATCGACCACTTCGAAGCGCAGCAACTGGGATTCGGGCTCCATCGCGCTGTGGCCGAACCCTATGGTGCCGCGCGCGCGCAGTATGGATTCCTCGCGCTTCAACACCACTTCGGTTTCGCCTTCCACGCGCAGGAAAGTGCCGTTGGTGCTTTGATCCACCAGCACGAATTTGTCGCGCCGGTATTCGATGCGCGCGTGCGTGCGCGAGGCGCGCTGGTCCTTCACGACGAGGTCGTTGGATATGTCGCGGCCCAGGGTGATGCGGTTGCGGTTGGCATCGAGCACGACTTCCATGCCCTGAAAATTCACCGTCAGGCGCGCCGACTGCGGGCGCGGCGCCACGATGCTGGGCGCCTTCATGGTGAGATCGGTGGTTTCCTGCCAGAGCACTTCGAACACCTTGATGTCGGCCGACTTGCCTTTTACCGACAGCGCGTCGAGATCGCGCGTGCTCTGTTGCAGGAGCGGCGACAGCGTGGCGACGGTTTCGCCGCTGGTGATGATTTGCGAGGCCTTTGCAAGGCCGGCGAGGCGCGCCGCGATATTCACGGAATCGCCATACACGTCGCCATCTTCTTCCAGCGCCGGGCCATAGTGGAAGCCTATGCGCACCGCCATCTTGATGCCGGAAATCGGCGGCAGATCATCGATACGCTGCTGCATGTCGCAGGCCGCCTGCATGGCCGCGTCGGCATCCGGAAATACCGCCATGACCTCGTCGCCTATGGTTTTCACGACGCGGCCCTTGTGACCGTCGGTCACACGTTTCATGCGGTTGATGCAGCGCTCCACGGCGTGCAGGGCCTCTGCGTCACCGAGCTTTTCGTACAGCGTGGTACTGCCGGATACATCTGCGAACAGTATGCACAGGGTTTTGGAAATACTAGCCATGGCACCCACCCACACCCGTCTTCCGGAAATGATGCGCCGCCTTCGTTATCATCACAACGATTCCTCATGCCACCGCGGCTACTTCTCCCGCACTGGTGCGCCGCTTCAAGGCGCGGCGCCTGCGTAACCTGACAATTCTACCCGAGCAGTCTTTATTTGCCTGTAATCTATTCACACCATGTCACTTCCCGAACCGGACGCGGCAGCGTTCGAGCACAGCCAGCGGCTGCGCCGCCATATCCACGACGAAATCGAGCGCAATTGCGGCTGGATATCGTTCGCGCGCTACATGGAACTTGCGCTTTATGCGCCCGGCCTGGGCTATTACAGCGGCGGCGCGCGCAAATTCGGCGGCGCCGGCGATTTTGTGACGGCGCCCGAACTGTCGCCGCTGTTCGCCGCCTGCATTGCGCGCCAGGCCGACCAGATCATGCGCGCCAGCGCGCCGGCGATACTCGAAGTCGGTGCCGGCAGCGGCGCGCTGGCCTGCGACCTGCTGGCAACGCTGGACGCCGCCGGGCGCGCACCGGAATGCTATGCAATTCTGGAGCTTTCCGGCGAGTTGCGCGAGCGCCAGGCCGATCGCATCGCGCGGAGCGTGCCCGCGCTGGCCGCCCGCGTGACCTGGCTGGACCAACTGCCGGCGTCCTGGAGCGGACTCGTGCTGGCCAACGAAGTTCTCGACGCGATGCCCATACACCTGGTCCACTGGACCGCCGAAGGGCCGCAGGAACGCGGCGTCGGCGCGGCGGCGGACGCGGGTTTTGCCTGGGCCGACCGGCCCGCCACGGGCGCACTCGCGGCCGCCGCAGGCAACTTGCCGGTCGAGCCGCCCTACCTGTCCGAAATCGGGCTGGCGGCGCGCGCCTGGATGGCGGCCTGGGGCGAACGCCTGCAAACCGGCGCGCTGCTCACCATCGACTATGGCTTTCCGCGCCACGAGTACTACCACCCGCAGCGGCGCGAAGGCACGCTCATGTGCCATTATCGGCATCAGGCGCACACTGATCCTTTCCACTTGCCGGGGCTGACCGACATTACCGCGCACGTGGATTTCACCGCGCTGGCCGAAGCCGGGCATGACGCGGGACTAAGCCTGGCCGGCTACACGACGCAAGCCGCATTTCTGTTCAATTGCGGACTCACCGACCTGCTCGCGCAGGCGCCCGACCATGCCGGGCTGGAATGGACACGCATGGCCGCCGCGGCCAACAAACTTATCAGCCCTGCCGAAATGGGGGAATTGTTCAAGGTGGCCGCATTCACGCGCGGCATGTCCGACGATTTGTGCGGCTTTGCGCGCGGCGACCGGCGCCACGCGCTATAGCTTCAAAAGCCGATTTTGGCCTTGCCGCGCGTCGCCCGCCCGGCTTCCAGATCTTTCGCCTGCAGCGTGTCGCGCCGGTCGAGTTTGGCGTTGCCGAAAGCCGCCAGCAACACCTTGCGCATGTCGCGCGGCGGCATCGCCGCCAGCGCCTCGACGACCTCGTCCGACACCTCGGGCGGAAACCCCCAGTCGTGCTCGCGCACGATTTCGCCATACAGCGAACGCGCGATGCGTGCCGCTTCGTCGCGGTCCGGCCGGCGCACGGTATAGACGTTCATGCGGTTCAGTATCGGCTCGGGAATATTGCGTTCGTCGTTGGCCGTGCTGATCCACAACATGTGGCTCGCGTCCATGTCGATTTCGACGAATTCGTCCTTGAAGTGGCGCGCCGTATCGCGCTCCAGCAAGCCGTACAGGGCGCCCATGGGGTCGTAGCGCGAGTCGCCGCCGGCCTTGTCCACCTCGTCCAGCACCATCACCGGATTGGCATATTCGCCATTGACCAGCGTTTGCGCGACCTTGCCGGGTTTGGCGTGATTCCACTGCGCGGATGCACCCGACAGTATCCAGCCGGCCGTCAGGCTGGCCATGGACACGAATTCATAGCCGGTACCGAGAGCCGTCGCCAGTTCTTTCGCAAAATGGGTTTTGCCTATGCCCGGCTCGCCCAGCAACAGCACCGGCGTGAAATTCATGGGCTCGTCGCCCGCTACCGCCAGCGCGAGGTACTTCTTGAGATCGTCTATGACTTCGGAAAAATTCGGGCAGCTTTCGTAGAGCGGGTCGATGCCGTCATGCGAAGAAGGTTTCACGATATAGCGCACGCCGCCCAGCTTGCGCATTTTTTCGTAGAACGCGGTCAGCGCCTCATTGCGCGCCGGCGCGGATTCTTCCATGGCCCGGTCGACGTCGCCCACCCGGTAAATTTCCCGGTAGCCGGCCAGCGGTATATGAATTGCGGCGCCACCCATCGCATGCTCCTGTCGAACGGTAGGTACAGTACTGCTAACGTCTCCTCCGCGCTTCAGGTTTAATTGGAATCGAAGCGATAACCGGCTACGGCAAGCCCTGCACGAGCGAACTCGATGCGCGCGCCTGCGCCACACCCTGCCTGCTTATCTGAGTCGGTTGACCGACGGTTCGGCAAACGACAGGAAGCGGCTTGGCTGGCCCAGCATGAGCTTGCCCATTTCGTCCCATGCGGCGTGGTCGAAGCGCGCACCATCGATTTCATATTCTATGGTAGCGAAGCGCTCGACATTGCGCAGTATGGCGCGCAGGCGCAGGTCGTCGTAGCTCGCGCGTATCAGAATGCGCGCCTTGATTTCCGAAAATATCGTGAATACGGTGCTTTCGCCGCGATTGCGCGCGCTGGCCGCGAAATCTTCCTCGAAGTGCAGGCCGTTTTCTTCGAGCGCGCGGCGCAGGCTTTGTACCGAAGGTCCGTCGCGTTCGGCGCGTATCGATTCGGGTCCGGCCAGGGTGTAGGAAATCAGAATCTGGTTGATGTGCTCAGGGCCATCCACGCCGCGCGTACGGAAATCCACATGCCCGGACACCCACGATAGTCCGCGTATCGCGCCGGCACCCAGCAGCGGATATTCGCGCCCTATGCCCGGACGCACCACGTCGAGGTGGCCGCACAGGCGCAGGAAGTACTGAAATGCCGCGCGCATGGTGGGCGGCAGCGTGGCTTCCGCGCGCTGGCGCATTTCGCGCTTGCTGCGGGTGACCAAATCTTCGCGCTGCTGGATGCGCTCGGCCGCGGCCGACATCTGGGCGAGCAAGCCGGAGCTGGCCGGATCGGCAGGCTTGGCCGGCTGCGCGCGCGCCTGCGCAGGCGCGTCGGCGCGCGTTCCGGCCGCGGCCGGGGGGCTGGGCGCGCGCGGCGCCGGCGTGGCGTGCAGGGAAGGGAACAGCGGCCCCTTTTCCGGCGCCGGCTTCTTTTTCGGTGCTTCCATGCCCTGGCCGGAAAGCAGTTGCTCTTCGCTCTTGCGCGAAAACGCATCGAGATCCGCGGCCAGGTCGGCAAAATCATCGCTCGCGGCGGGCGCCGGCTGGTCCTTCGCCTGCGGCGCGCCCGGCGCCGGCGCGGTGGGCGCCCGGTCGTTCAGGAAATCGTATTGCGGCAAGGCCCCGGTTTCGGTGCGCTCCAGGTCCTTGCTGGAAGGCTCGGGCGCACGCGGCACGGCCGGGCGCGGCGGGTGCGCGTGGCGCGGCGGCGACTTGCTGGCCGGCGCCGGCCGCGGCGGCACGGGCGTACGCGGGCCGGGCGCCGCGGCTTGCGGGCGCAAGTCGCGTGCGGGCGGTTCGACCATGGACGGCGGCGGCCCGGGCGGCAGCACCACGGTCTGATCCTGCGGCGGGGTATCCGAACTATCCGCGTCGTGGGAGCCGGCGCGCGCGCGTACCGGCTCGGGCGGCGCTGGCTGCGGCGCCGGAACGGCGGCCGGCGGCGGCGCGGCGACGGCCGCGGGTGGCGGGGGCGGCGCGGCGGGTGCTGCCGGCGCGGCGGCACTGCCGCGCAACAGGCGTTCCACCATGCGCAGGTCGCGCGCCATTTCGGCGGCACTGCCGTAGCGCTGCGCGACCGATTTGGACAGCGATTTGAGCACCACGCGATCCAGCGCCGGCGGCACTTCCGGATCGAAAGAACTGGCCGGCTGCGGAATTTGCTGCACGATGTTCTCGAGCACGCGTATGACCGACATGTCGGCGCAACTGCCGAAAGGCGCGCG
>JAEUNN010000889.1 GCA_016791085.1 Rhodocyclaceae bacterium
GCGCGAGCGGGTGGCCGCGCGCCTGCAGTTCGACCTCGCCGACCGCTTGCGCCAGCGCTGTTTCAGTTCTTTGCTGGGCGCCGAATGGCGCTGGATCGCGGCCGGCCGCCGCAGCGATCAGGCCAACCTGCTGCTTACCGATATCAGCCGGGTGGGCGTGGGCTTTCAGTTCGGACTTAATCTCGCGGCGAGCACCGCGACGCTCACGGTGTACTGCCTGGCGGCGTTCGCACTGTCCTGGAAAATCACCTTGCTGGCACTGGCGACCTGCGGGCTCGGACTGTTCCTGCTCGCCGGCCGGCGCCTCGGTGCGCTGGACCTTGGCCGCAGCCTGGTGGCCGCCAACCGCGCCATGCACGCCAACGTCCAGGAAAGCCTGGCCGGTATCAAACTCGCCAAAATTCTGGGCAACGAATCGCGCCATCTGGCGTTGTTCGCCGCCACCATGGCGCGCCTGCGCGACCAGCACTTAGGTTTCGTGAGCCATAGCGCGCTGGCCCGCGCGCTGTTCCAGTTCGGCGGTGCGGCGCTATTGGCCGCCTACCTGTACGCGGGTCTGACCACCTGGCGCATGCCGCTGGCGGAACTTGCCACCCTGGTGTTGATATTCGCGCGCATCATCCCGCAGTTCGCGGCCGCGCAGCAGCATTACCACCACTGGCTGCACGCGCTGCCGGCGCTGCACGAAACGCAGGCCCTGCTGCAAAGCACCGCGGCGGCGGCGGAGCCGCCCGCGCCCTTGCACGAGACGCCGCCCGCGCTGCGCCGCGCGCTGTGCCTGCGCGACGTGAGCGTGCATTTCCCCGGGCGTGCCGACGCGGCATTGAGCCATGTGGACCTGCTGCTGCCGGCGCGCAGCACCATCGCCATCACCGGGCCGTCGGGCGCCGGCAAAAGCACGCTGGCCGACCTGCTGTGCGGCCTGCTGGTGCCCGACGGCGGGAGCGTGCTGGTGGACGATCAGCCGCTCGGCGGCAGTGCGCGGCTCGCCTGGCGCCGCCAGGTGGCCTATGTGCCGCAGGAAGTGTTCCTGTTCGACGACAGCATAGGCAACAATTTGCGTTGGGCGAAAGCCGACGCCACAGCGGAAGAACTGGAGCGCGTATTGCGCCTGGCCGGTGCCGATTTCGTGTTGCGCCTGCCGCAGGGCCTGGATACCCCGGCCGGTGCCGGCGGGTCGCGCCTGTCCGGCGGCGAGCGCCAGCGCATCGCCCTGGCGCGCGCCCTGTTGCGGCGCCCCAGCCTGCTCATACTGGACGAAGCCACCAGCGCGCTGGACGCCGCCAGCGCGGCACAGATCAATGCCGCCATCGCGGCCATGCACGGCGAACTGACCATCGTGATGATAGGCCATCAGCCGGAACAGTTGCGCCATGCCGATCAGCTCGTCGTGCTGGCGGAAGGTCGCGTCGCCAATTGCGGAAATTGGCAGGGTATCGGTGTCGGCGCCGACAAGGAGTTGCAAAAATGAACCAGGCGTCACTGCCGCTGCAGGCGCTGCTGCTGGACCTGATTTCCGTGGCGCGGCCACTTGGCGCAGACGACTTGCGCGAACTGGACGACGCGGACTGGGATGCGCTGCTCGACATGGCGCGCCGGCACCGGCTGGAGCCGCTGCTGCACTGGCGCCTGACGCACGAGCGCGCCGCATTGCCTTTGCCTGCACGCGTGCGTGAATTGCTCGCTGCGCGCTTCAAGTTTTACACCTTGCGTGCACTGGGACAGCAGAGGGAATTGTTGCTGGCAGGCAGGGTGCTCGAACAGGCCGGCATTCCCTATGTGGCGCTCAAGGGCGCCGGATTGGCAACCCAGGTATATCCGCATCCGGCCTTGCGGCCCATGCGCGACGTGGACTTTCTGGTGCCCGAAGAGGACGTGTTGCGCGCCTATCAAGCGCTGCAGGACAGCGGGCTGGAACGCATGCCCGAATTTCCTGGTGACCCGGCCGCTGCGCTAAGTACCGAACACCAGTTGCCCTCGCTGCGATTTCCCGCAGGCGGCGGCGTGTTGGAAATCCACTGCCGGCTATTTCATCGCACGCAGGGGGCGGAGCACGACGACGACTTGAGTGCGGACCCCCTGTTCTGGCAACGCGTGCGGCCGCTGCAGGTGGCGGGCAGGGCGGTGCCCTGCGAGTCGCCGACCGACCTGCTGCTGCACCTGATCGTGCATGCGGTCTATAACCACAAGTTCGACAACGGCCCGTTGCTGCTGAGCGATCTGGCCCTGCTGCTGGCGCGCGAGCAGATAGACTGGCCCTTGTTCTGGCAACTTGCCGCACGCGGCCAGCATACCAGGGGCTGCGTGCTGGGTTTGAAGCTCGCCGAGCACTATTGGGGCAGTTCGAACATAGTCTGGCCGGACGGCGGCGCGATCGGACTGCCGCTGCTCGAACAGGCTGCCCTGCTCATGCTGAGGGACTCGGCCCTGCGCAAGGATGTGCTGGCCGCGCAGAATCTGGCCGGACGCAGATCGGTTCGGGCCCGCCTCGCGTTACTGTTGCAAAGAGCGTTTCCGCCGCGGCGCCGGCTGGCAAGCTTTTATCCGGTGGCGGCCGACTCGCCGCGCATCTATCTGTTTTATCCGCTCAACTGGTGGCGCCTGGCGACGCGGCGCCTGCCGGCCTACATCGCTTCATTGCGCGACACGCAGATCCAGTCTGAAGCGCACCAGGTCGGCGAACTGAACGACTGGCTGTATGCGGACTGAGCGCCGGTGCGCAGAAGGCGTTCAGCGCGCCGGCGCGGCCGTGTGCGCTGCGCCGGCCGCAGCCGTATCCGCGCCGGCCGGCCGCGCTCCGCTGCGGCGCTGGAGCGGGAATGGCGGCGCGCTGCCATCCTTGGCCTGGCCGGCATAAACGGTCAGGTGCGGATAAGGAATTTCTATGCCGGCCTGATCGAATGCCTGTTTCACGCGGCGCAGGAATTCGCGCCGCACGGCCCACTGTTCCAGCGGCTGCACCTT
>JAEUNN010000902.1 GCA_016791085.1 Rhodocyclaceae bacterium
GTCGCCCGTGCCCAGCCCGCGCACGTTTTCACAAATTACGTAGCTTCGTTCATCGCGCCAGATTTGGTCAAAAATGTCCGGCAGCAGCCAAATCGTGTGATCCATTGCCATTCCCCGTTACGCTTCGCCGTATTCAAAAAAAATCTGCACTAAGCATCGCCCCTTTGACGTCAACGTGCAAGCAGCGTTCGCGCCGACAGCACCAATCCTTCACGAGCGATCACTTGCTACCTGGCGGGCGCGGGACGCAGCACCAGCGCCCATCGGCATCGGCCCGGCCGCAACCTGCCGGAACCCCGGCATGGCCCGAGGCGGCTGCGCAACACCGGCCCGGCTGCAGTTCGGACGCGACGCAATTGCTTGCCGCGACGCCGCCACCGGCACGGCCGGCCGCTGGAACGGCGGCAAGCAGGCTGCCGACGGGGCCGGCAACCAAGCCAGATTGGCGCACGTTCAGGCCTGCAATTCGGCGCGCAAAAAGCTTTCGACCAGCGTATTGAATTCGAGCGGACGTTCGAGATTGGGCAAGTGGCCGCAATCCGCGATTTCCGCATAGTGAGCGTGGGGCAATTCCGCCGCCAGCTTGCGCATGACCTTGGGCCCGGCCAGCTGATCGGCACTGCCGGCCAGGCACAGCACCGGCACGCGCACATCGGCCAGCCAATCGCGGCGGTCGAAATGTATCAGCGCGGCAATCGCGCGGCGGTAGGTCTGAGCCGGAATTTCCGCCATGGCCGCGGCGACCGTGCCGCGCAGACTGGCCGGCGCGCCGGGCGACAAAAACCCCGGCAGCAGCGCCTGCGCAACGCCTTCCATGCCCAGCCCGGCTTCCAGCGGCGCAAGCCGGGCGGCGATGAAACGGCGCTGAAATTCATTGTCCCGGCTGCCGAACGCGGCACTCGACGCCGCCAGCACCATCGCTTCCACGCGCCACGGTGCCAGGGCGTGAATTTCCAGCGCCAACATGCCGCCGAAACTTTGCCCTACCAATACTGCCTGATCCACCTGTTCGTGGTCCAGCAGCGCCAATGCCGCGCGCGCCAGGCCGGGAAAGTCATAGGGCTCGATGCATGCACTGGCGCCATAGCCGGGCATGTCCCAGGCCAGCGCGCGGTAGCCCCGCTGCGCGAAATGTTCGAGTTGCGGCTCCCACTGCCAGGATCCGCCGCCTATGCCGTGCAAAAACAGCAGGCAGCGACTGCCCTGGCCGGCCGCCAGCGCGCACGGGACCGCGCCGCTGCTCAAGGCCGGCACCCCGTGGCAGGCATGTCAGACCTCGCCGAGCTGGCGATAACGGCCGCCGAAATACAGCAGCGGCGGCCGGTCGTGGCGCTCGAAACGCTCCACCTCGCCGAGGAAAATCAAATGGTCGCCACCGGCATAATGAGTTTCGTTACGGCATTCGAAATAGGCGCAGCAGCCATCCAGGCGCGGCGCGCCGCCCAGTCCGTCGCTATAGGCCAACCCGGCGAAACGGTCGCTTTCGCTCTGCGCGAAGCGCTGCGACAGGCCCTGCTGATCGGCGGCCAGCACGTTCACGGTCCAATGGCTGCAATTCTGGAACACAGCAAGCTTGTTGGAATACAAGGACAAGCTCCACAGCACCAGCGGAGGATCGAGCGATACCGAATTGAATGAATTTGCCGTCAACCCGACCGGCAAGCCGGCGCCGTCACGTGCCGTGACGACCGTGATGCCGGTCGCAAAGCAGCCCAGGGCCTGGCGAAATTCGCGCGTATCGATGCTCATGCGCGCTCGATCGGGGCGATGTCTGCCGTGTGGCCCAGCATGACCCGCCCGTAAATGGACGCCTGGGCATCCCAGTTCAGCGCAATGTGCGCGACCGCCGCATGCACGTCGCGAAACGCGCGTTGCGCCGGGTGATCCAGAAATAGTGCCGCCGCGCCACAACTGTCGAACAGCAGATCGACCGCCCGCGCGGCGAGCCGCGCCGCGAACGCGGCATCGCGGCGCAGGCGCGCCTTGTCGGCAAGTTCCGGCGACGCGCCACCCACGGCGAGCTGCATGATTTCTTCGCAACGCCTGAGCGCCAGCGCGCGCGCGCAATCGGCCAGCGCGGCGGCTTCGGCCAGTTTCGCCTGGATGGCCGGA
>JAEUNN010000904.1 GCA_016791085.1 Rhodocyclaceae bacterium
AAGCCGATCAGATGCGCCGCCACTTCGCCGGACGGGTAATAGCGGCGGAATTCCGGCTGGTCGTGTATGCCGGGCAGCTTGAGCGCCATGACGCGGTCTGCCGTTTCCGGAGACACCTGGCGCTTGATGAATACGAAATCCCCGTCGGTGGCGAGCTTGCGATCCAGTTCGCGCACGTCCAGGTCCAGCAGGCGCGCAAGTTCGCGCACCTGGGCCGGCTGCAACTTGCTGTCCTCGGGGATGGCCCAGATCGATTTGACCGGCGTGCTGACCGCCAGCATGTCGCCGTAGCGGTCCGCGATGCGCCCGCGCGTGGCCGACAGGGGCAGCGTGCGCGCATAGCGCGAAGCGCCCTTTTCCTGGTAATACTCGTTATTGACACCCTGCAGATAGACGGCGCGACCGAGCAGCGCCGCGAACCCCAGCATGAGCGCGCCCAGCATGACGCGCGCGCGCCAGGCCGGCACGGTTTGCGACAACAGCGGACTGTCGGCGAATTTCATTTCAGCGTGCCTTGCCCGGCGCATCCACGCCGACTACGCGCTCCGGCCGCGGCGGACGCATGTCCAGACGCTGGCGCGCCAGCTTTTCTATGCGTATGTGCGACGCCCAGGTGCTGGCTTCGATCTGCAACTGTCCCCATTCGACATCCAGCGCGCGCATGCGCGCCTGCTCGTGATCGAGCTGTTTGAACAGTTCGCGCGCGTGATGCTGGCTGGCTACGCCGCCGAGCGCGGAACATACCGCCAGCGCCAACAGGAATGCATGCACCCGGCCCATGACGGCTGTCCTTCAGGCACAGTAATGCGCGTCTAGCGGCGCAGCGCTGCGCTCGGCGACGCGCAGGATGGCGCTGCGGGCACGCGGATTGGCGGCGACTTCGGCCTCCGACGGGCGGCGCGGCCCCCCCACCAGCGCCAGCGGCGGCTGCGGCAGTTCGGCCGCGCGCAGCGGCAGGCGCCGCGGCAGTTGCGGCGGACGCGCGGCGTCGCGCATGAAGCGCTTCACGATGCGGTCTTCCAGCGAGTGGAAACTGATCACCACCAGGCGGGCGTGCGCGGCCAGCAGCTTGAGCGCCTGCGGCAGGGCTAGCGACAGCTCCTCAAGCTCCTGATTGACAAATATCCGGACTGCCTGAAAACAGCGCGTCGCCGGATGTTGCCCCGGCTCCCGCGTGCGTACCGCTCCTGCCACGATCGCGGCAAACTGTCCCGTGGTTGTGACAGGATTTGCGGCCCGAGCAGCCACAAGCGCCTTTGCAACCGCATGAGCAAACCGTTCT
>JAEUNN010000946.1 GCA_016791085.1 Rhodocyclaceae bacterium
AACCTCCGACTCCTGCGTCCCGAACGCAGTACTCTACCAGGCTGAGCTACACCCCGCGGTGTATGGTTGCGGCGCGATGGCGCCGTAAACTGCAAGCGCGACCAAAAGTTCTGGCCGCGCGGGCTTTTGCTGCCGGGAGCAATCGGGCAATTTCGGCGCGCCGTATGCGGGCGCGGCTAGAAATCTCTCTCGACAGCAAAGTCTGACAATTTTAGCAAACTTTCCTTGAATTGCGAAGCCGGCAATGCCGAAATCGCGTTCTTTGCGCGCGCGGCTTCTTCGCGCGCGTAGCGCTTTGCCACGTCCAGCGCGCCGGTTTCGCGTACGGCTTCGATCACGGCGCCCATGTCGGCGCGCCCGCCTTCGCGGATCGCGTGGCGTACCGCCGCCGCCTGTTCCGGCGTGCCGCTTTGCATGGCGTGGATGAGCGGCAGGGTGGTCTTGCCCTCGGCCAGATCATCACCCATGTGCTTGCCGGTGGTTTGTTCGTCGCCGGAATAATCGAGCACGTCGTCTATGATCTGGAACGCGGTGCCCAGACACATGCCGAATTCGGCCATGTTTTCTTCCAGCTCCGGCGCGGCGGCGCCCAGGATGGCGCCCAGACGGCTCGCCGCCTGGAACAGCTTGGCGGTTTTGTAGCGGATGACCTGCATGTAGCGCGTCACGTCCACGTCGGCGTCGTGGCAATTGAGCAATTGCAGCACTTCGCCTTCGGCGATCACGTTGGTGGCGTCGGCCAGCACTTCCTGCACGCGCATGCTGCCCACCGACAGCATCATCTGGAACGAGCGCGAATACAGGAAATCGCCGACCAGCACGGACGCCGCATTGCCGAACATGGCGTTGGCGGTTTTGCGGCCGCGCCGCATGTCCGATTCGTCGACCACGTCGTCATGCAGCAGCGTGGCGGTGTGGATGAATTCGACCACCGCAGCGAGTTCGTGATGGTGCGCGCCGCCGCGATAGCCGCAGGCGCCGGCCGACAGCAATACCAGCGCCGGCCGCAAGCGCTTGCCACCGCTCTGTATGATGTATTCGCCGACCTGCCGGATCAGCGCAACTTCGGAATACAGACGCGCGCGTATGACGCGGTCCACCGCCTGCATATCGTCGGCAATCAGAGAATAGAGCTGTGCTAAGGCCAAAGTCACACCTGCGCGAAAGCGCGGATGGTATTGATGCCGCCCCGCAGCGTCAAGCGAAATACCCCAAAATAGCGTGCATGGCTGGACTTTTCTGGTTCGGACATGCTAATATTTTGGGTTCTCGAAGTTAATTTGTTGGAGTTATCCATGTACGCGGTCATAAAAACCGGGGGCAAGCAGTATCGCGTGTCCGCCGGCGAAAAGATAAAAGTAGAACAGATACCGGCAGACGTGGGCGCGGAAATCACGCTGGACCAGATTCTTGCGGTCGGCGAAGGCGAATCGGTGCGCATCGGCACCCCGCTGGTTTCCGGCGCATCGGTCAAAGCCACCGTGCTCGCCCAGGGCCGCCATGAAAAGGTGAAAATTTTCAAGATGCGCCGGCGCAAGCACTACCAGAAGCACCAGGGCCATCGCCAGAATTTTACCGAATTGCGCATCGACGCGATTGCCGCCTGAGCGCGGCCAGCCTGACAGGAGCACCTACTCATGGCACACAAAAAAGCCGGCGGCAGTTCTCGCAACGGTCGCGATTCCGAATCAAAACGCCTGGGCGTCAAGCGCTACGGCGGCCAGTTGGTCAATGCCGGTGAAATCATCGTGCGCCAGCGCGGCACCCAGTTCCACCCGGGCGAGAACGTCGGTCTGGGCAAGGACCACACGCTGTTCGCCACGGCGACCGGCACGGTCGAATTCGTCGTCAAGGGCGCCGCACGCCGGCGCGTCGTGAATATCGTTCCCGCGCAGTAAGCGCGGCCGGCATACGCGAGCGGCCCTGCCTGGCGGCAGGGCTTTTTCGTTTACCGCGCCGCGCCTTCCGGTGGCACCCCTCCCATGAAGTTTTTCGACGAGGCAAAGATTGAGGTCATCGCCGGCGACGGCGGCGACGGCGCGGTGGCATTCCGGCGCGAAAAATATGTTCCGCGCGGCGGGCCGTCCGGTGGCGACGGCGGCCACGGCGGCAGCATATACGCGCTCGCCGACCACAATCTGAACACCCTGATCGAATACCGCTATCAGCGCATTTTCCGCGCCGAGCGCGGCGAAAACGGGCGCGGCAAGGATTGTTACGGCAAGGGCGGCGAAGATCTCGAATTGCGCGTGCCGGTCGGCACGGTGATACGCGATCTGGCCAGCGGCGAAACGCTGGCCGACCTGGATCACGACGGTGCGCGCGCCATGATCGCCGAAGGCGGCCGCGGCGGCCTCGGCAACCTGCATTTCAAATCCAGCGTGAATCGTGCGCCGCGCCAATCCACGCCGGGCACGCCGGGCGTGCGGCGCGAACTGCACCTGGAACTCAAGGTGCTTGCCGACGTGGGCCTGCTGGGCATGCCCAATGCCGGCAAGTCCACGTTCATACGCGCCGTATCGGCCGCGCGCCCCAAGGTGGCGGACTATCCGTTTACCACGCTGCAACCCAATCTGGGCGTGGTGCGCGTGGATACCAACCGCAGTTTCGTGCTGGCCGACATACCCGGCCTGATCGAAGGCGCCGCCGAAGGTGCCGGGCTGGGCCACCAGTTCCTGCGCCACCTGGGCCGCACGCGACTATTGCTGCACCTGGTGGATATCGCGCCGCTCGCGGCGGACGCCGATCCGGTGCGCGACGCGCACGCCATCATCGATGAATTGCGCAAGTACGACGAGGATTTGTACCGCAAGCCGCGCTGGCTGGTGCTCAATAAAATCGACCTGCTGGCCGAAGAAGATCGTCAAGCGCGCATCGAGCAATTCCTCGCCGCCTACGGCCCGGTCGACCAGGTGTTCGCGGTGGCCGCGATCAACGGCACGGGCTGCCCGCCGCTGTGTTACCGCATCATGGATTTTTTGGACCAGCACATGCGCCAGCCCGCCATACAGCCGGAACAGGACGATGAGAGCACGGATTGAACAGGCCCGCGTACTGGTCGTAAAGGTCGGCAGCGCACTGGTCACCAATGACGGCGCCGGGCTCGATCCGGCCGCGCTCGAGGAATGGGCACGCCAGATTGCCGCCCTGCACGCGCAAGGCCGCCAGGTGCTGCTGGTGTCCTCCGGCGCGGTGGCGTCCGGCATGCAGCGCCTGGGCTGGCGCGTGCGGCCAAGTTCCATGCACCAGTTGCAGGCCGCCGCCGCGGTCGGCCAGATGGGGCTCGCGCAGGCCTACGAGCGCGCGTTTTCGGGGCACGGCCTGAAAACCGCGCAAATTCTGCTGACCCACGAAGATTTGGCGGACCGCACGCGCTACCTGAATGCGCGGTCCACGCTGGCCACGCTGCTGGGCCTGGGCGTGGTGCCGGTCATCAACGAAAACGACACGGTCGTCTACGACGAGATCAAACTGGGCGACAACGACACCCTGGGTGCACTGGTCGCCAACCTGATCGAAGCCGATTGTCTGGTCATACTGACCGACCAGAGCGGCCTCTACACGGCCGACCCGCGCAAGGACCCGGCGGCCAGTCTGGTCAGTGAAGGCGAGGCGCTGGACGAGCGCTATCCGGCCATGGCGGGCGGCGCCGGCAGCGGCATTTCCAAGGGCGGCATGCTCACCAAGATACGTGCGGCGCAGCGCGCGGCGCGCAGCGGGGCGCATACCGTCATCGCCAGCGGGCGCGAGCCCGACGTGCTGCTGCGGCTGGCGCGCGGCGAGCCGCTCGGAACTTTGCTGTATGCCAGCAGTTCGCGCCTGGCCGCGCGCAAACAGTGGCTGGCCGACCACCTGCAACTGGCCGGGCGCCTTGCGCTCGACGCCGGCGCGGTGCGCGCGCTGCAGGAAGGCAAAAGCTTGCTGCCGGTGGGCGTGACTCAGGTCGCCGGAGATTTTTCGCGCGGCGCCTGCGTCGCCTGCGATGCGCCCGACGGCAAGGAAATCGCGCGCGGCCTCATCAACTATTCGGCCACCGAAGCGCGCCGCATCGCGCGCCGCGGCAGTAACGAAATCGAATCCATCCTGGGTTACGTGGACGAGCGCGAACTGATACACCGCGACAATCTGGTGTTGCGCTGACGCGCCGGGTGCTTGAAAGGGCGCCCGCTCCGGATGGCGCGGCAGCGCGTTAGCGCGGCGCAGCCGCCCGCGCCGGAAGCGCCGGCGCGCTACTCCAGCTTGGGATCGCGCCCCAGCAACTGGTCCACGGCCGAGGTCGTATCCACCTCACCGCGCAACAGCGCCGCGACGGCGGCCGTAATGGGCATATCCACGCCCAGTTCTGCGGCCAGACGCGCGGCTTCGTAGGCCGTACCCACCCCTTCGGCGACGTGGCCGAGCTGGCCGACCGCCTGGTCCAGGCTCATGCCCCGGGCCAGCAGCAGGCCGACGCGGCGGTTGCGCGACAGGTCGCCCGTGCAGGTCAAAATCAGGTCGCCCATGCCGGCCAGGCCCATGAAAGTGAGCGGCCGGCCGCCCAGGCGTTCGCCCAGGCGCGAAATTTCCGCGAGACCGCGCGTAATGAGCGCGGCGCGCGCGTTCAGCCCGAACTGCAAGCCGTCGCAAATGCCGCTGGCAATCGCCAGCACGTTTTTGACGGCCCCGCCGACCGCGCAGCCCGTCATGTCGTCGTTGGCGTAGAGGCGCAAACGCCCGGTATGCAGCGCGGCCACCCAGGCCAGCGCGCTTTGTTCGTCCGCGGCGGCCAGCGTCACGGCGGTTGGCAGGCCGCGCGCCACTTCGTCGGCAAAGCTGGGGCCGGTCAATAGGCCGCAGGGGTAATCCTGGCCCAGCACCTCGGCCGCCACGCGATGCGGCAACAGGCCGGTGGCGCGTTCAAAACCCTTGCACACCAGGATGGCCGGTGCGCACGCCTGGATTTGCTTGAGCGCCTGCAAGGTCGGGCGCAGGCCGGCCACGGGTGTCGCGACGATAATGAAATCCGCCGCCGCGGCGGCTTCGGCAATATCGGCATGCACGGACACCGGCTCGGGCAGCGCGACGCCCGGCAGGTAGCGGGAATTGGCGCGCTGCGCCTGCAGTTCCGCGACCAGGGCCGGGCTGCGCGCCCATAGCGCGACCTCGGCACGCGCGCTGAAGGCGATGGCCAGCGCGCTGCCCCAGGCGCCCGCACCCAGCACGGCGATTTTCATGCGCCCGCCCTCACAGGCCCCAGACCTGGCTGATGCGCACGTAACCGGTCAGGCCGTCGCGGTGTTTTACCTTGACCCAGCCGGCCGGCGCCGTGTCGCCCAGCAGATCGAGCAACACGTCCTTTTCAGCCTCGAATACGCGCGCCGAGCCGGTATCGGGCTGCGCATGGATGCTCGCGCGCGGCGCCGTCACCATGACCGTGTGCTGGTCGGAAAGCAGCCGGCTTTCCACCCAGGCCAATTTGCCGCCGGGCTCGCGCACCTTGATCCAGCCCGCCTGCGCGCGCACCACCTCGACCGGCGTGCCGCGCGCGATGATGTACTGCGGCTTGGCCTGCACGGACGGCGCGTCGTACAGCACGGCGGCCTCGGTGATCGATTTCCAGTCACCGGCGGCGCATGGCAAAGCCAGCAGCAGCGCCGCCGCGAATACCCCGGCGCGCCGCATCATCACTGCAACTGGATGATGCCGTCGCCGCTCTTGCCCTGGTTCTGCTGTTCCTGCAGGCGCTGGAAGTAGAGCGCCTCGAAATTCACAGGCGCCAGCACGACCGGCGGGAAGCCGGCGCGCGCGATGGTGCTGGACACCACTTCGCGCGCATAGGGGAACAGTATGTTCGGGCAGCCTATCGACAGCACGGCGTCCATTTCCTGGTCCGGCACATTGCGGATCTGGAATATGCCGGCCTGCGCGGTTTCGGTCAGGAACATGGTCTTTTCGCCGACCTTGGCGGTCACGGTGACGGTGAGCGTAACTTCATACACGCCCTCATCCACCTTCTTGCCCTCGGAATGCAATTGCACCTCCACCGCCGGCTGTTCGCGCATCAGGAAAATTTGCGGCGCGTGCGGAATTTCCAGGGACATGTCCTTGACGTAGATTTTTTCGATGCTGAATACGGGTTGTTCGCTTTCGCTCATGATCGGAACCGTGAATCGGTGGAAAAAAGTTGGGGATTGAACGCGCTGGCGGCGCCCGGCGCGGCTTATTCGCCGCGCAGCAGAGGATCCAGACGTCCGGCGTGCAATAGTTCCACGAGGTCGTCGCAGCCACCGACGTGGGTATCGCCTATGAAAATTTGCGGCACGGTGCGGCGGCCGGTTTTCTGCATCATTTCGACGCGCCGCGCCGGATCGAGATCGACCCGGATTTTTTCGATTTCACTTACCCCATGTTCGCGCAGTACCCGCTCTGCCCTGACGCAGTAAGGGCATACCGCGGTCGCGTACATGAGGATTTTGGGACCGCTCATTTTTTGCTGGTGGGCAGCCCTGCTTGTTCCCAGGCCTGCATGCCGCCCTCCAGGGTGTACACCTTCTCGAAGCCGTTCTTGCGCAGGATGCGGGATGCGGACGCGGCGCGGCTGCCGCTGCGGCAGCTTACTATGACCGGCTTGGCCTTGAATTTGGCCAGATCGCCCAGGCGCTTTTCCAGTTCGGCCAGCGGAATGTGGCGCGCATTCAGAATGTGGCCGGCTTTCCATTCGTCCGGCTCGCGCACATCCACCACCACCGCGTCCTCGCGGTTCATGAGTTGCGTGGCCAGCGCCGGCGAAACGGCCGCTCCGCCGCCCCTGGCGCGCAGCGCCGGAAAGGCCAGCAGGCTTGCGCTGACGGCGGCGGTGAGCGCCCAGGCCCAGTTGAAATCGGCCGCCAGAAACGTCATCAAATTCATTCGGATTCCTGTCTTTTGGCGGGGGTTGGATCGCAGAACACTTCCCGCATGAGCGCCACCAGATGCAGGGTGCGCGGGTCACCGACACGGTAATACACGCGGTTGGATTCCTTGCGGGTGCACAGCACCTCCTTGTCCCGCAGGATGGCCAGATGCTGCGAAATATTGCTTTGCGAAGTCCCGACCGCTTCGAGGATTTCCTGCACGCAAGCTTCCTGATCGCCGATCACGCAGAGAATTTTCAGGCGCAGCGGATGAGCGATCGCCTTGAGTGCCCGCGCAGCGGTTTCCAGCTGTTCTTGCTTGTCGATCAGATCGACGACGGGATTCAGCACGGCAATGGTGAGACCGGGGATTTCGCGAGGCGGTATTATAGAATACTCGGCTTTTCAAGCGGACCGTCCGGTCCGCAAAATTACCTTACCGCTTCCCGGAAACCGCGACATGTACAAGCTCGTCCTTCTGCGCCACGGCGAATCCGTGTGGAATCAGGAAAACCGCTTCACCGGCTGGACCGACGTGGGTCTCACCGAAAAAGGCCTGGCCGAAGCGCGCGCCGCCGGCCGGCTGTTGCGCGAACACGGCTACGCCTTCGACATCGCCTACACCTCGGTGCTCAAGCGCGCCATCAAGACGCTGTGGACCGTGCTCGAGGAAATGGACCGCATGTGGATACCGGTGCAGCATTCCTGGCGCCTCAACGAGCGTCACTATGGCGCCCTGCAGGGCCTGAACAAGGCCGAAACGGCCGCCCAGTTCGGCGAGACGCAGGTCAAGATGTGGCGGCGTTCCTACGATGTTCCGCCGCCCGCGCTGGAAGCCGGCGACGAGCGCCTGGCCGTGCATGATCCGCGCTATGCCGGCATGGCCGCGGGCGAATTTCCCGCCACCGAGTGCCTCAAGGACACCGTGGCGCGGTTTCTGCCGTTCTGGCACGAGCACATCGCCCCGACCGTGCAAAGCGGCAAAAGCGTCATCATCGCCGCGCACGGCAACAGCCTGCGCGCGCTCGTGAAGTATCTCGACAACGTGTCCGATGCCGACATCGTGGAGTTGAACATCCCCACCGGCCAACCGCTGGTGTATGAACTGGACGCCAATCTCAAGCCGATTTCGAGCGGCTATCTGGCCGATCCGCAAGCCATACAGGCGGCCATGGCGGCGGTCGCCAACCAGGGCAAGGTCAAGTAGCAGCGCCTTGCAGCGGCTAAGCGCGCGCCTGCTGCTGGCCTTGCTGCTGGCACCGGCGCCCCTCCTTGCGGGCGACGATGCTGCACCGCAAGCTTTGCAGGCGCTGCGCCAGCGCATCGAACAGATCACGGCCGAACTGGCGCGCGACAGCGCCGCGCACGCCACCGCGGCCGACCAGCTGCGCGACAGCGAAGTCGCCATTTCCAAGGCCGACGCCAGCGCGCGCGCGCTGGATGTGCGCACGCGCACGGCCACGTCCGATCTGGCGCGCCTCGCGCAACAGTCCGCCGCACTGGACACGCGCCTGGCCGCGCAACGCGACGCGCTGGGCAAATTGCTGGCGCGGCATTACCGCGCCGGCGCCGGCGACAGCCTGCGCCACCTGTTGTCCGGCAACGACCCCAACCAGCTCGCGCGCGACCACTACTATCTGAAAGCCCTGTCGCAGGCCGAAGCGCGCCTGTTGGCCGGGCTGCACGCGGATTTGGCGCAGCAGCGCGCGCTGGTCGCGGACACCACGGCGCAGCGCGAAGCGCTGGCACAGCTTGGCCGCGAACAAAGTTCGGCGCGCGAACAGCTGGAGCGCGAGCGCACCGCGCGGCGCGAACTGGTGGCGCGCCTGGCCGGCCAGCTGGCCGCGCAGCGCAATGAAATTACCCTGCTGCGCCAGGACGAAGCGCGCATGGCAAAACTGGCCGAAGAACTGGCACGCCTGCCGCCTGCGGCACCCGCGCCGGCTGCGCGTCGCCCCGGCGGCCCAGCGTCGGCCACGGTCAACACCACGGCGGTCGCGGCCGCGCCGGCGCCGGCCGGTCCGGCCGGCGGCTTCGCCGCGCTGCGCGGGCAGTTGGCAGCGCCGCTCGCGGGCGAACTTTTGCACCGCTACGGCAGTCCACGCGGCGGCGCCGGTGCGGTATGGAAAGGCGTAGTCATCGCGACCGGCGCCGCCGATGTACGCGCCGTCGCGGCGGGCCGGGTGGTATTCGCCGACTGGTTGCGCGGCTTCGGCAACCTGATGATCATCGACCACGGCGACACCTATCTGTCGATATACGGCAATAACGAAGCGCTGTTCAAACAGGTCGGCGACCGCGTCCTGGCGCAGGATGTGATTGCGCGCACGGGCGCGGCCGACGGGGCCGGTGAATCGGGTTTATACTTTGAACTGCGGCATCAGGGCCAGACGCTGGACCCGCTCAAGTGGGTGCGATTGCGATGAACCAGGTTTGAACAGGCATCGTCGGATCATGCGGCGTGTGGCGCGCGCGTGCCCCAACCGGAAAGTTTGATACCTACATGAGCGGCAGCAAATTGCAAAAAATCGGATTGTTGGTGACGGGCGTCGTGGCGGGCGTGGCGCTGTCCTTGAATTTTTCCGCCAACGCAACGAAAGAACTCGAACCCCTCCCGATCGACGAGTTGCGCACTTTTGCCGAAGTATTCGGCGCGATCAAAAGTGCCTACGTCGAACCCGTCGATGACAAAAAACTGTTCGTGCAGGCCATCAGCGGCATGCTGTCTGGCCTGGACCCCCACTCCGCCTATCTCGACGGCGATGCGTTCAAGGACCTGCAGGTCAGCACGCACGGCGAATTCGGCGGTCTGGGCATAGAAGTCGGCATGGAAGACGGCTTCGTGAAAGTCGTGTCGCCCATCGAGGACACGCCGGCATTCCGCGCCGGCGTAAAGGCCGGCGACCTCATCGTGAAGCTGGACGAAACGCCGGTCAAAGGCATGACGCTGTCGGATGCCGTCAAGCGCATGCGCGGCAAGCCGAAAACCTCCATTACGCTCACCATAGCGCGCAAGGGCGAAACCAAGCCCATCGTGGTCACGCTGGTGCGCGAAGTCATCAAGGTGCAGAGCGTCAAGGCCAAGGTGCTCGAATCCGGTTTCGGCTACATACGCCTGACCCAGTTCCAGGAAAACACCGCTGCCGACATGGCGCGCCAGCTCGACAAGATGTACAAGGCCGGTCCGGTCAATGGCCTGGTGCTCGACCTGCGCAACGATCCGGGCGGCGTGCTGCACGGCGCCATAGGCGTCGCGGCGGCCTATCTGCCGCCGAAAAGCCTGGTCGTTTCGACTGACGGCCGCACCGCCGACGCCAAGCGCAAATTCGTCGCATCGCCCGAAGACTATTTGCCGCCGGCGCGCGAAGACTATCTGCAGAAGCTGCCCGACGGCGTCAAAACCGTACCCATGGTGGTGCTCGTGAATGGCGGCTCGGCGTCGGCGTCGGAAATCGTCGCGGGCGCGCTGCAGGATCACAAGCGCGCGCTCATCATGGGCACGCAAACGTTCGGCAAGGGATCGGTGCAAACGGTGCTGCCGCTGCCCAACAACACCGGCATCAAGCTCACCACGGCGCGCTATTACACGCCCAGCGGCCGTTCCATCCAGGCCAAGGGCATCACGCCGGACATCGTGGTGGAAGAAACGGCCAACGGCGCCTTGAACACGGCGCTGCGCGTACGCGAAGCCGATCTCGATCACCATCTGAGCAACGATCGCGATCCGGATGCCGCGGCGGCAACGCCGGCCAAGCCCGAACAGGCGCCGAAAGCCAAAGAACCCGCCAAGCCCGCGCCGAAAACCGACAAGCCCGGCGCCGGCAAGAGCGGCGACGAGGACGAAGCCAAGGCGCCGATCGAATTTGGCGGCAAGAACGACTATCAGCTGGCGCAGGCTGTGAATCTGCTGAAAGGCGTGCGGATCATGCAAAAGCAATAGCGGGACGAGGCAGGAAGCGCGATCATGGGCGACACCTCGCAAAGGCGCTTCGGGCGCGAACATGTCGCCCCGAAGCACCCGCCTTTCCTGCCGCAACCCGGGGTTTCGAAACACCGCGAACTGCGCTTCAACCCAACCCCGCCGGGCCAGATCGAACGCGCGCGCCGGCTGCTCGAAATGCTGGAGGGCTTTACCGTGGCGGCGGGCGCCAACCCGCACAGCTTGCTGATCGCCTACGACGTCACGCATTACACCTTCCAGGGCGTAGAGCGCGCGCTGCAGGACCAGGGTTTCCACCTGGACAATTCGCTCTACATGAAATTTTTGCGTGCGCTGGTGTATTTCTGCGAATCCACGCAGTTGCGCAACCTGCGCCAGCCGGAGCGGCTCATCAAAAATTCCCACCAGGTTTACGTGCAGGCCTGGGAACAGCATCGGCACGGCGACCACGACGACACGCCGCCCGAACTGCGCGAATACAAATAAGGCCAACCGTTGAACGACGACCAGCTGCTGCGCTACAGCCGGCACATACTGCTTGATCAATTAGGCATAGAAGGTCAGCAACGCATCGTGTCGGCGCGCGCGCTGGTGATCGGTGCGGGCGGCCTGGGCTCGCCGGCCGCCCTGTATCTGGCGAGCGCCGGCGTGGGCACCATCGTGCTGGCCGACGGCGATACGGTGGACCTGACCAATCTGCAGCGCCAGATTTTGCATACCACGGCTTCCGTGGGGCGCGCAAAGGTCGAT
>JAEUNN010001101.1 GCA_016791085.1 Rhodocyclaceae bacterium
CAGGGGCTGGGATTTTGCCGCCTGCAATTCGTCGCCGTTCAGGAAGGACGTGCATTCCGGGCAGCGCGTAGCGCGATACGGGATGATGGAACGGCAGAACGGGCACTTCTTGTTGGGCGGTTCTTCCGCTGCCGGCTCATCGTCGAAATGCGATTCCAGTGCCGCCTCGGCGCGCACGACCAGCCGGATCACCACGAACATCGCCAGGGCCACCAGCAGGAAAGCCAGCAGGTTGTTCACGAACAGTCCGTAATTTACCGTCACGGCGCCGGCCGCCTGGGCTTTGGCTAGCGTCAGGTAGGGGCCGTGCAGGGCCGGTCCGTCCTTGAGCACGAGGAAAAAATCGGAAAAATCCGAACGCCCGATCAACAGGCCGACCGGCGGCATGATGATGTCGTTCACGAGCGATTTGGCGATGGTGCCGAACGCGGCGCCGACCGTGAAGCCTATCGCCAGGTCCAGCAGATTGCCGCGCAGTGCGAATTTCTTGAAATCGTTGAACCACGACATGCCGCATCCTCCACGGGGTTTTCATGGGGCGGCCGGCCATCAGGCATCAGGCCGGCTGCGGGCAGATGTGCAGGTCCTGCGGGCGGTGCACCGCCTTGCGGGCAGGCCCCTGGGCAATCCGGCGCCGCATGACTGGCATGGCGCAGTCAGCGGGCGCCCGGCGCGTCAGTGCGCGTACTTGGCTTTGGCCTCGGCGACGCAGGCCGTGCGGTCGGCGCCGGACAGGGTTTCGCAGCGTTCCTTGGCCGCCTTGTAACCGGCTTCGGCCTTTTCTTCCGCGGCTTCGGCATTCACCTTGTCGGATTTGTATTCGGCCTTGGCATCGGCGCGCGCCATTTTGTAGCGCGCCTTGGCGTCCTTCAGGCAGATTTCGCGCACGTCGTCCTTGAGGTCCTTGCAGGCGGCCTTGTCGTGGGCGTAATCGGCCGCCGCCTGTTTTTTCGCGATTGAATAATCCGCCTTGGCGTCAGCCCTGGCCGCCGCTTCGACGCTGCCGGCGTAGCTCGCAAAAGGCAGCACGGCCAGACAGGCGGCGGAAAGCAGGGTGGTGACTTGTCGGGAAAGTTTGCTTTGCATGATGCAGTTCTCCATATCGACTCTGAACGCCGCGACCGGCTCCCGCGAATGGCGGGACCTTATCTACGGCGTCATGCCGGCGCGACAGGCACAGAGTACCGATGCAGCCGTGCGCGGCCTGTCGGCGCACGCTCATACGCGCGTCGGAATCGTCCTATGCGGGTTCCGGCCGGGCGGATATGGGGAATGGAGCGGAAGGGCGGGCGGCCGGAACTGCGGGCCGCCGCGGTCCGGCGCCGCCGCATTGCGGGGGCCGGGTGGCGGCGTGATGCTTGACGACCTCATGCCGCCGCACGCGCGCGCGGCGGCACAAGGCCTTGCTGCCGCAAGGCGGCCGGCTCAGGCGGCTTCGCGGCTCGCGCGCTTGCGTTCGTGTTCTTTCAGGAAGCGCTTGCGCAGGCGTATGGATTTGGGCGTGATTTCGACCAACTCGTCGTCGGCGATAAATTCCACCGCGGATTCGAGCGTGAGCCGTATCGGCGGGGTGAGCTGTATGGCCTCGTCCTTGCCCGATGCGCGCACGTTCGTGAGCTGTTTGGTTTTGATCGGATTCACGACCAGGTCGTTGTC
>JAEUNN010000978.1 GCA_016791085.1 Rhodocyclaceae bacterium
GGCGACCTGTGGCGCGTGCTCATCAATTCGACCATAGGCATACTGGGCCTGTTCGACGTTGCCAGCGAAATGGGCCTGGAAAAGCACAACGAAGATTTCGGGCAAACGCTGGGCCGTTGGGGCGTGGGCAGCGGGCCCTACGTCGTGCTGCCGTTTTTCGGTCCGCGCACGGTGCGTGACAGCCTGGGGCTGGGCGTCGATCTGTACGTCGATCCGGTTCCCAACCATCGTCCCGTGGATGTGCGCAACAGCCTGATCGCGCTGCGTGCGGTCAACGCGCGTGCCGACCTGTTGCCGCTGGACCAGACGCTGGAAGAAGCGTCCACCGACAAATATGCCTATGTGCGTGACGCCTATCTGCAGCGCCGCCGTAGCCTGATATATGACGGCAATCCGCCGCGCGAAAAATTCGACGATGGTGCCGAGCTGTATGTGTCGCCCCTGGCCATGCATCCGGCCGCCGACATGCACCGCCTCGCCCTGGTCACGCCGGGTGAGGTCATTGAACCTGAACCGGCCGCGCCACTCCAACATGAGGCTGTAGCGGCAGAACTCCCTGAGGAGGCGGCCGCGCAAGCTGCCTCCGAATAAAATCCTCTGGAGTTTTCATGTTGAAGCGACTGTTTTTTTGTCTGATTTTTTTGGCCGGCTTGCTGCCGGCCCTGGCGCCGGCCCAGCAGCCGGCGCCGGACGAATTGGTACGCAGTGTCGGTAACGAAGTGCTGGCCATCGTCCAGAAAGACCCCGATCTGGCGGCCGGCAACAAAAAGAAAGTGTTGCAACTGGTCGAGTCGCGTGTGTTGCCGCACTTCAATTTTGCGCGCATGACGGCGCTGGCGGTTGGCCGCGAATGGCGCAAGGCCACGCCGGAACAGCAAAAACAGCTGACGGAAGAATTCCGCGCCCTGTTGGTGCGCACCTATTCCAACGCCTTCACTTCCTATCGTAATCAGACCATGGATGTGAAGCCGCTGAATGTCGGCGCGGCCGATGGTGACGTGACCGTGCGTACCTCCATACGCGAAGCCGGGCGCCAGCCCATCGCCATCGACTACAGTCTGGAAAAGACCGATGCCGGCTGGAAGGTCTATGACGTAGTGGTCGCGGGTGTGAGCCTGGTCACCAATTATCGCGAAACATTTGCCGCGGAAATTCGCAATAACGGTATCGACGGCCTGATCAAGTCGCTCGCGACACGCAACAAAACCAACGAAAGCGCCAGCGCCGCCAAATGATGCGTGTTACGGAACACCGCATCGAGCTTGAAGGCCCGATGACTTTCGCCACGGCGCGCGCGCTGTTCGAAGAGGGCGCCGCGGCGCTCGGTGCGCGTGCCTGCGAAATCGATTTGTCGCGCGTGAGCGCGGTTGATTCTTCCGCGCTCGCGGTCCTGTTTGCCTGGGCGCGCACGGCCGCCGCGAGTGGTGGCACGATAGCCATCACCCATGCGCCGGCCAGTCTGCAAAGCCTTGCCGACCTGTACGGCGTAAGCGAACTGCTGCCGATCGCCGCCTGACGCGCGTTCCTGCCATGAACGCCGCAATTCGCGTCCGCCAGGTGGCCAAACGCTACGGCCGGGTGCAAGCCCTGTCCGGCGTCGATCTCGACGTCGAATGCGGGGAGTTTTTCGGCCTGCTGGGGCCCAACGGTGCCGGTAAAACCACGCTGATTTCGGCGCTGGCCGGTTTGGTGCGCCCGGACGAGGGCAGTCTGGCCGTGATGGGCCATGACGTCGTGGCGCACTACCGCGACGCGCGCCGCACGCTCGGCGTCGTCCCGCAGGAACTGGTGTTCGACCCGTTTTTCACGGTGCGCGAAACGCTGCGCATCCAGTCCGGCTATTTCGGCATCCGCCGCAATGACGACTGGATCGACGAAATCCTCGCCAATCTCGATCTGACGCACAAGGCGGATTCCAACATGCGCGCGCTGTCCGGCGGCATGAAGCGCCGCGTGCTGGTGGCGCAGGCGCTGGTGCATAGGCCGCCGGTCATCGTGCTGGATGAGCCGACCGCCGGTGTGGATGTGGAATTGCGCCAGGGCCTGTGGCAATTCGTGCGCCGGCTCAATGAAAGCGGCCATACCATCGTGCTCACCACGCACTACCTCGAAGAGGCGGAAACATTGTGCAGCCGCATCGCCATGATGAAAGCGGGCAGGGTGGTGGCGCTCGATACGACGGCAAATTTGCTGCGCCTGCATTCGCAGCACAGTCTCAGAATCCGGCTCGCGGCGGACGCGGTGCTGCCGGCGGCACTCGCCGCGCGTGCGAAAACCGGCCTGGCCGGGGAATTCGTGCTGGCCATGGAAAATTATGACGAAATGGCCGGCATCCTGGCTGCGCTGCAGGCGGCCGGGCTGCACGTCGAAGATCTGGACATTGCCAAGCCCGATCTCGAGGACGTGTTCGTCGCCGTGATGGCCGGCGCCTGACGGTATTCGAGCAAAACAACCCGGGCCCCCGACGCGCCATGCAAGGTTTTCGCACATTGCTGTACAAGGAAGTGCTGCGCTTCTGGAAGGTGGGTTTCCAGACCGTGGCGGCGCCGGTGCTGACCGCGCTGTTGTACCTGCTGGTGTTCTCGCACACGCTGGAGCGC
>JAEUNN010000981.1 GCA_016791085.1 Rhodocyclaceae bacterium
GACTCCGGCGAAGGCCTCGCCGGCGTCACGTTGCGCCTCACCGGCACCGACGACGCCGGCAACGCCGTCGATACCACGACCACCACGGCCGCCGACGGCAGTTACAGCTTTACCGGCCTGCGTCCCGGCAGCTATGCCGTGACCGAAACCCAGCCGGCCGGCTATGGCAATGGCGCCACGCTCGCCGGCAGCGCCGGCGGCACGGCCGCCACCAACGCCGTCACGGCCATCACGCGGGCACAAGGTAGCGCCGCCACCGGCTCCGACTTCCGCGAAACCACCGCCAGCATCGCGGGATTCGCCTATGTCGATACCAACGACAACGGCACTAAAGATGCCGGCGAAACCGGCCTCGCCGGCGTCACGATCACGCTGACCGGCACCGACGCAGCCGGCAATGCAGTCAGCCGCAACACCACCACCGCCGCCGACGGCAGCTATGCCTTCACGGCCCTGCTCGCCCCGAACGGGGCCGGCTACACGCTGACCGAAACCCAGCCGGCCGGCTATAACGACGGCCGCGAAACCGCCGGCAGCGCCGGCGGCAACGTGGATAACAGCGCTTTCGACGCGACCGCCGCGCATAACGTAATCACCGGCATCACGCTGGCCGCAGGAACTTCCGCGACCGGCTACCTGTTCGGCGAGCGCATCCAGACTGGCAGCCTGTCCGGTTTCGTCTATGAGGACCGCAACAATAACGGCGCCAAAGATGCCGGCGAGCCCGGTATCGCCGGCGTGGCGCTGGCGCTCACTGGTAGCGACAGCGGCGGCAATGCCGTGAATGCCACGGCCACGACGGCCGCCGACGGCAGTTTCAGCTTCACGAATCTAACCAGCGCGAACGCCAGCGGCTACACGCTGAGCGAAACCCAGCCCGCAACCTATCTGGACGGCAAAGAAACCGCCGGCACGGCCGGCGGCACGGTCAATAACGCCGCCTTCGGCTCTGCCGCCGCAACCAACCGCATAGCCGCGATCGCGTTCAACGCCACGGCCTCGGCCACCAACTATCTGTTCGGCGAACTGCAGCCCGCGACGCTTGCCGGGTCGGTGTATGTCGATGCCAATGCAAACGCCGCGCGCGACCCCGGCGAAGGCCTGGCCGGTGTCACGCTGCGCCTCACCGGCACCGACGACGCCGGCAACG
>JAEUNN010001170.1 GCA_016791085.1 Rhodocyclaceae bacterium
CGGAACAGGACCGCCGCCGCGTCGGGCGCAAGCCGGTCCGGCTTGTCGTCTCCGCGCAGGCGCACGTTCAGTCCGAACTGCTTTTTCATTTCATTGGCCAGCCAGTCGAGCGCCGGCACCAGCCCGAATTCGTACAGGCCGGGCGGGCTAAGTTCTGCGACGATCTGGCGCGCCGTGCGGGCGCAGCTTTCGAGCAGCGGCAGCATTTCGACCAGTTGCGCGCCCTGTTCGCCGCCGGGGCCGCGCAGGCCCTCGAACTTGATGCGCAACAGTGCGATCTGCTGCAGCAGGTCGTCATGCACGATGCGCGCGATACGGCGGTGCTCCAGTTCCGCCGTCTGCGCAGTGTTGAACGCAAGACTGCGCAACTGCCTGGTGCGCTCGACGACACGCTGCTCGAACGCCACGACTTCTTCGCGCTGCGCGTCTATGGTGGCGCTGTCGCGCTGCAATTTTTGGTGTTCTTCGGCGATGGATTTGGCGTCGGTAATGTCCGTGATCGTGATGATCACGCCCTCCAGGCTGCCGTCGGCGGTGCGGTAGGGCAAAGTGCGCCGCAGCAGCCACTTGCCGTGCGAGGACGCCAGTTCGGCGCGCACGTCCTTGTTTTCCGCCAGCACCACGCCCACGTCGGCGAGCAGCGACGTGCCGGCCAGGGCGGGCGCGAAATCGGTGATCGGGCGTCCGATGTCGCCGGGTTTAAGGCGTATCAGTTCCTGTATGGTCGGCGTGAACCAGCGTATGCGCATTTGCCGGTCCAGGTAGATGGTCGCGACATCGCTGCTGGCGAGCAGATTTTGCAGGTCGGTATTGGCCGCCGCCATTTCGGCCACTTTGGCCTGCAACTGCTGATTGACGGTATTGAGTTCCTCGTTGAACGACTGCAGTTCCTCCTTGGAACTTTCCAGTTCTTCATTGGCCGACTGCAGTTCCTCGTTCATCGACACGACCTGCTCGTGCGATATGTGCAGCGCTTCGTTGGATGCTTCGAGATGTTCTATGGTGCGCTGCAGGTCGTCCTTGGTGACGCGCAGTTCTTCCTCGAACTGTTGCACGAGGCCATGCTCGCCGGACGGCGGCGCGGTTTGCTGCAGTTCCTGGAACGCCACCAGATACATGCGTTCATGGCCCTCGCCGGCCGGCATGACGGTCAGGCGTACCGGCTCGTAGCGCCCGTCGCGCTTGACATGGGCGTGGTCCAGCACGGCCGTGCTGCCGCTTTCGCGCGCCTGGTTGAGCAGGCGGACCAGCGGCGAACGCAGTCCGTCGCGCAACATCGTGAGCATGCGCGTGGTCGGCGTGCCTTGCGGCTGCTTCAGGAAATGCTCGGTCGGACCGCAGTAGTACTGGATTTCGTGCTGGCCATTGAGCAGCACGCAGGCCGGTGAAAAATGGTCCAGGATGATCTGGCGCGCCAGCGTGGCCGGAGAGATGGCGCGTGGTGCCGGCGCGCTCAAAGCTTTGGCGGTGTCGGCCAGCGCACCGATGTGCCTGGGGCCCATGTTCATGTTCAGGTCCGCGGGCCGCGCGTAAGCTCGGCCTATGTGCCGGTAGGCCGGCCAGCGGCTGGATATGGGCGCGAACAGATCGGCCGCCTGGCCTATCGTTTCGGCCGTGCCCAGGAACAGATAGCCGTGCGGATTCAACGCGAAATGGAAGGTCTGGATCACGCGCTTCTGCACGTCGGGCTGCAGATAGATGAGCAGATTGCGGCAACTGACCAGATCCATGCGCGAAAAGGGCGGATCGACCAGCAGGTTCTGCGCGCCGAATATGACCGTTTCGCGCAGGCGCGGCGCCGTGCGGTAGTGCTTGCCGTCATCCGCGGCGTGGAAAAACCGCGCCAGACGCGATGCGGCGATCTGCCCGTCGATGCTCTGCGGGTATATCCCCGCGCGCGCAAACGCCAGCACGTTTTCATTGGTGTCGGTCGCGAATATGCGTATCGGGCAACGCTTGCCGGCGGCCTCCACGTGCTCGATGAGCAGCATGGACAGGGTATAGGCCTCCTCGCCCTGCGACACGCCTGGCACCCAGACGCGTATCGGTTCGTCGCAGCCTTTGCTATCGACCAGCGGCGCGAGCACGTCGGTGGCGAGTGCAGCCCAGGCGTCCGGATCACGGAAAAACTGCGTCACGCCTATCAGCAGATCGCCGTGCAGGGCGGCAAGTTCGGACGTATCGCCGGCGAGCAGCCGGGCATAGTCCGAAACCGTCGCAATTTCGCGCAGGGCCATGCGGCGTTCCACACGGCGCAGTACGGTGGCGGGCTTGTAGGCCGCAAAGTCGATACCGAATCGCGCCTGCATGATGTCCAGAACCGGTCGCAGGTCCAGCGAGGATTCGGACGCCGCGGGCAGCGGATCGGGCGGCGGCGCGACGTGTTGCATCAATAGCGCCGGCATGCTGCCGACCGGCACCACGAAGTGCGGGCGTGCGGCGCCGATCGCGCTACGCGGCATGCCCGGGTAAGTGGTGGTTTCCGGGTCCTGCACCAGCGCAAGGCCGCCCTCGGCGACGATGGCTTCAAGCCCCAGCGCGCCGTCGTTGCCGGTGCCGGACAGGATGACGCCGGCCGCCTGTTCGCGCTGGGCGGCCGCAACGCACCGAAAGAAATGGTCTATCGGCCGCAGCGCTTCGTCCTGCAACACGATTTCGGTCAGCGTGAAGCAGCCGTCCTGTATGCCCAGAATTTTGCCGGGCGGCGCGCAATACACGTGGTTTGCTTCTATCGGCAAGGCGTGTTCGGCGAGGCGTACCGGCATGGCCGTGAATCGCCCCAGAATTTTGACCGCCTGGCTGGGCTGGGATGGGTCGAGATGCTGCACGATCACGAATGCCAGCCCGCTAATGCAGGGCAGGGCATGCAGCAATTCGCGTATCGCTTCGAGTCCGCCGGCGGACGCGCCTATGCCAACCACCGGCACAGCACTGCGCCTTGGCGCGGCGCTTGATGTTCCCGGCTCGCCTGACGTGGCTTTGCGCCTGCGCGGCCGCTCCGGTGCGTCCGCTGTGGATTTAGTCGACCTGACCAAAATTTCCCTTTGCCATGTACGGGTGTCGGTTAGGTAGGGAATTATCGCGGAAATTCCGTTTGACTGTGGCATTGACCTGCCGCCGCGAGGCCGGGCGACGGCCGGTCAAATCGACGTCCCGGCAGTTTGGGGCGGCCGGCCAAGCCTGTAACGGGCGTGGCCAGCCGAGGCAGGCTGAACCGGACGTGACGCCCGCCCGCCGCCACCACGACGGGCGGCGGCGCCGGGACGCGCCGTGTCAGGCGCGCTTTCTGAGGTATTTGGGGGCCAGGTCGTCGGCGTTCGCGGCTACGCTGGTCCACACCGGGTTGGGCCGGAATTGCGCGACCCAGGCCGGAATGCGATCGGCCGGCATGGGGCGTGCGATGCCGTAGCCTTGCGCATATTGGCAGCCCAGGCGCAACAGCGCGGCACCGTGCAGTTCGGTTTCGACCCCTTCTGCGATCACCTGCCGGCCGAAAGCGCGCGCCAGGCCGATCACGCCTGCGACGATGGCATAGTCGTCCGGGTCCTGCAGCATGTCGCGCACGAAAGACTGGTCGATTTTGAGCGTGCGGGCGGGCAGGCGGCGAAAATAGGTCAGCGAGGAATAACCGGTGCCGAAATCGTCGAGCGCGAACGTGATGCCGCGCAGGGCGCACTGGGCGATGATCGACGAGGCGTGGTCGAGATCGTGCAGCGAGGACGATTCGAGAATTTCGATTTCGATCTGCGCCGCGTCCAGGCCGCCGGTCGCGCTCAGCACGTCGTCCAGGTCGGCCATGAAATTCGCTTCCTGCAGCGTGCCGGCGCCCATATTCACGCTGATCGACAAATCCAGCCCCTGTTCGTGCCATTCCCGCTGTTGCCGCAGCGCTTCGCGCAATACCCAGCGATCCACCTGGGCGCCGAGCGGGTGCTCTTCGATGAGCGGCAGAAATTCCATGGGCGCGAGCAGCCCGCGTGTGGGATGTTGCCAGCGTATGAGCGCTTCGGTGCCTATCACGCGGCCGCTCAGCATGTCCACCTTGGGCATGTAGTAAAGGACGAATTCGTGCAGTGCGAGCGCCTGTTCTATGCGCTGCAGCGCGCTGCGGTGGGCGCGTGCGCGGCGGTCGCTTTCCAGATCGAACAGGTGGTAGCGATTGCGGCCGGCCTGTTTGGCGTTATACATGGCCTGGTCGGCGTGGCGCAGCAAATTGTCCGGGTCGCCGCCATCGAGCGGATGCAAGGTGACGCCTATGCTGGCGGTAACCCCGAATTCGCGCTCGCACACGGTGTAGGGCTGGTCCAGCCTTTGCAGCAGGCGCTCGATGGCGTGTTCGCAATCTTCTATGCCGGCCAGGCCGCCCATGAGCACGGCAAATTCGTCGCCGCCCAGGCGTGCCACGGTGTCGCCGGCGCGCACACTGTGGCTCAGGCGTTCGGCCACTTCCACCAGCAGCGCGTCGCCGGCGGCATGTCCGAGCAAATCGTTGATGGCCTTGAATCCATCCAGGTCGAGGTAGCACACGGCGAGCAGCGTATGTTCGCGCTGCGCGCGCGCCAGCGCCACCTGCAGGCGATCGGCCAGCAGGCTGCGGTTGGGCAATTGCGTGAGCGTGTCGTAATAGGCCATGCGTTCCAGCCGGCGCTGGTTTTCCTTGATGGCGGTGATGTCGGTGAATACGCCCACATAGTGCGTGAGCGTGCCGTCGGCATCGCGCACGGCGGTAATGGTCAGGTGCTCGGCATATACCTCGCCGGATTTGCGGCGGTTCCACAATTCCCCGCGCCAGCTGCCGTCGCGCTTGAGCGCGGCCCACATGGTGCGGTAGAAATCCGCATCCTGGTGGCCGGAACGCAGGAAATTCGGGTTCTGTCCTATCGCCTCTTCGCGCGCATAGCCGGTGACGCGCGTGAAGGTTTCGTTCACGTTGAGGATGCGCGGGCCGGGATCGCAAATCACGATGCCTTCCTGGGCATGGTCGAACACACTGGCGGCGAGCCGCAGCCGCTCCTCGGCGGCGCGGCGCGCCGACACGTCGTACAGGGTGCCCGAGGTGCCCAGGATTTCGCCCTGCGGGCCCAGCGTGAGGCGCGCAAAAACCTCCATCCAGCGGTAGCCCCCGGCTTTGTGCAGATAGCGTATTTCGTGCCGGCAGTAGTCCTTCTTGCGGGCGATGAGCGGTTCGAACAGGGCCAGATTGCGCTCGCGGTCGTCCGGGTGCACATAATCCAGAAAGGACTTGCCCAGCGCTTCGGCTACCGTGAAGCCGGTAATTTCTTCCCAGGCGCGGTTCAGAAATTGCCAGTTGCCCAGGGCGTCGGTGTGGAAAATCGCTTCTTTGACGTTATCCACCACCAGCCGATAGCGCGCTTCGCTTTCGCTAAGTTGGCGTTCGGCGTGCTTGCGTGCGGTAATGTTGGTGAGTGTGCCGATCAGGCGCGTGGCGCGCCCGTGCGCATCGAAATCGACGGCGCGGCCGCGTCCCAGCAGCCAGGCCCACTCCGTTTCGCTGCGCTGCACTCGGAATTCGACCTCGAAGCGCGGATTGGCGGCATCGGGCTTGTCGCGCACGGTTTGCAGCAGCCCCAGGCGATCGTCCGCATGCACGAAATGCAGCCACTGCGAGAAGGGCAGGCGTACCGGTGCCAGCCCGCGCGCCTCCAGCAAGGGGGCGTGTGCGCCAATTTCCAGTGCGTCCTTGGACAAATCCAGCAGCCAGGCGCAGTCCGGCATGGATTGCAGGGCGCGGCGCACGCTGTCGGGCAGTTCGGCGGCTTGCGGCAGCGCTGCCGCCGTGCGGGCGTCCGTCACCGGGCCGGCGGCGTCCGGAGTTGGAGCGCACTGGCTGGGAGGATTCGTTGGGGTCGGTTCGGGCCGGGCGTTCATATTTGCAATTCCATGGAGCGGCTGCGCACGGCGCGGAATGGGGAAAGACTTGGTGGTCGACGGCAATGCGACGCGTTTCTTTAGTTGATGTTTCGCAAGCTTTGGCCGTTTGCGGCCTTGCGGGACGCGACAGCATGCAACGCGCCGAGCAGCCGCCGCAGGTCGTCGTCGAAGCGCGCGTCCGACAGGTCGAGCGCGTTATAGTCGGTCAGGCCGGCGATATCGGCCGGCAATTGGGCCGCCGCCGGCATTGCGGCGCCGTCCACCAGCAAGGGCAGCACGGTGATTTTCTGGCGCAGGGCCTGGGCGACTTCGCGGCGTACGAAATCGTCCGGCTGGTCGATGCGGCGCGCTCCCGCCGCGTCGCGCTCGAGCCAGCGCGGACCGATCAATACCAGCGCCGCGTCGGCCCGCGCCAGCACCTGTTCTATGACCTGCGCGAACTGTTCGCCCGGCGCAATGCCGTACAGATCGCGGAATACCTGGTCGCGGCCCAGTTCCAGGGCCAGGCGGTCGAACAGGCGTCCGGCCATGGACGCCGTATCCTGGCGCCGGTAGCTGATGAATACGCGTGGGTGCGGGCCGCTCCTGGCCGGCTTGGGGCCACGCAGGCCCAGCACGGCGAACAGCAGAGCCGCCGCGGCCGGCACGGTCAAGGCCGCGCTATATGCGGGATAGCGCGTCCAGCGTTCGGCGAGGGAGGCGCGCCGTGCGGTGCCGTCGGCCCATACCCAGGCGCTGCCGCCGGCAGCGAATTCGAAGCCGTCGGCGCGCAATGCCAGTCCCGACAGTGCCAGGCCAGGTGCCACCGGGCCCTGTTCGCAGCGTCCCGCGGCCAGCGCAGCGGACGACCAGAGCAGGCCGCGCGGCGGTGCGGCACAGGCGAACATGCGCCATTCCGCGTTGCCGGCGCGGCGTATGCCGAAGGCGCGCAGCACCAGGCGGTCCGGCGCGCCGGTGGCGCCCAGGCGCAGGCGCCGGTAGCGTCCGTCGGCCTCCCAGGGCGGCGGCTGGGCACTGACTGCGATGCGCATACTGCCGCCCGCGGCCACATCCACCTGCACCGGCAGCGCGCCGGGCAGCCGGAACAGCTGGCCCAGTTCTATCAGCCGCATGTCTGCCGTTGCGACTGCGGCGCTGCGTTCGCGTGCGCTGGCCATGCCGACGGCAAGTTCCGCGCCGTCCACGCGCACTTCGAGTTCCGGTTGGGTGCGCCGGCTGCCGGCGTCAAGTCCTAACACCAGTTCGGCCGCGGCGGCGGATTCCGGCAGGCGTACGCCGACCACACTGGTGGCGCCGGGTTGCGCATCATTGAGCCACTGTATGGCGCCGCTATCGCCGCTGGGTTCGGCACCGGCGCTGCGCATCAGGGCGAGCGTGTCGAAACCCAGGCGCGCCTGTTCGAAGCGCAGGTCCACGGCCTCGCCGGGCAGGCTGTGCAGATTCAGCAGTCCTTCGGCGGCGGCCGGTGCGCGCAGCACCAGTTGTTCGCCGGGCGCGAGGCCGATCGGCTCGGCCGGCAGTTCGAGTGCCAGCGGCAGCCGCCACAGCCAGAATTCCAGCGCCAGGCACAGCACGGCCGCGGCCAGCCAGACCAGGCGCGGAGGGCGGACGGCGGGGGCCATGCCGCGGCAGCTCCGATGGGTTCAGGGCATCACGACCACGTTGCGGTCGGACCAGGCGATTACCCAGTCGCCTTCGCGCGCGGTCCAGGCCCGCACCTGCAGCAGATGCGGGCCCAGGGAGGCGCGTCCGCCCGCATCCTTGCCGTCCCAGCTCAGCGCCGGGTTGCGGCCGACCCAGCCGTCACGCGTGACGGGCTGTTGCACCGCGATGTTCTGCACCTGCGTGAGCTGGAAGCGTTCGGCGGCATATTCGACGCGCAGAATTTCCACCGCGGCATGGTGAAAATCGGATTTCGAGTGAAACCCGTAAAAAGCCGCGCCGCCTTCGCGCAGCTTGAGCTGAGCCGGCTCGAAGCGCACTTCGCCGATGGCGACCGAACCCACGGCAAGCGGACCGGCACCCAGTCCGCGCAGCTGGAATGGCGTCTTGCCGTCCGCGCTGATGCGGATGTTGCCTTTGCGCGGCGTGTCGCCGAAACGCTCGGGCAGGCGCAGCAGCACGGTTTGCACGCCTGCCCCGGCGGGCGCATCGAGCGCCAGCTCGGTACGGTAGCTATCCACGCCTTCGGCCGTCGCAACCAGTTCCACCCGCGTGCCGGGCGCTGCGACATAGGCGATCACCAGCGGCCAGTCGCCCTGCAGGAAACAGTCTATCTGCAGGGCGTCCATGCGATAGCGGCGCGGCGTGCGCGGCCCGCTTTCGGCCAGCGCCGGGTCGATGCGGCCGCGCCCGAACAATTCGCCCAGGTCTATGCGTATGCCTATGCCGCCGCCGCCCCCGCCGCCCCGATCCGGCTTGGGGTGATCGTCGCCTTCCACGGTGGATGCCTGCGCCCCGGCCCATGCCAGGCAGCAGGCACAGGCCGCGGCGGCGAGGGCTGAGCGGGACGGGGCCATGGCCGCTCCACGGGTCACAGGGTTTTCAGGTACTCCACCAGCGCATCCTTGTCGGGCGCCGGCAGCCGCGTGCCGAATTCATGACCCTTGTTGCTGTTAGAGCGCTGCGCGGTGTCGAAAGGCGTGCCGTATTTCTGCGCCTGGGCGGTGCCGGTTTCAAAGCCCACCCGCTGCGGGTCGTATACGTCGTAACCGCGATAAAACACTTTGGGGCGCTTGTCGGCGGGCTCCAGCAGGTCGCGCAGCGTGGGCACCGAACCGTTGTGCAAATACGGCGCGCGCAGCCAAATACCGTCCAGGAAGGCCGCGATATAGCCGTCCAGCGGCTCGTCCTCGACCAGACCCAGGCGGTCCAGCCCCATGTTGCGCACCACGCGGTTGGCTTCTTTTGCGGCCTTGTGGTTCCAGGTGCCGATGCGCTCCGCGTCGGTGCCGATTTCCTTGAGCGGGATGCGGGTGCCGGTGCGATCGCTGGTATGGCAGCGCGCGCATTCGCTCTCGAATACCTGCTTGCCGCGGGCGGCGCGCTTGTCGTCGATGGGGAAGGGATAGCGCGGGGCCGCTTTGCCGCCCAGGTAGTCCAGCAGCCACTTCACTTCGTCGACGAATTCCGAATTGCTTTTGGGCGGCGCGCCGAGCAGGCCCAGCGCGGAATCCATGATGACCGAAAACGCGTCGTGGCTGTCGCCGGCGAAATTCATGCGCATGCCCTTGTCGTGGTGGTACTTCTTGATGTTCCAGACCGAGGGCATGTCGGTCGGACCCACGCTGTCGTCCATTTTCCACTTGATCATGAAGTACTTGGTCAGATTCATGGAATCGTCGCGGCCCGGCCCCCACTCGGGGAAATCCTTGCGGAACACCCAGGCGAACTGTTCCTTGCGCTCGGCCAGGCGCTGCTTGGTGATCGGTATCACGAAAAAGCGGTAGGCGAGCCGGTCTATCCAGTCCAGTTCGGTCACCTGGTTGATTTCACGCATGAGGTTGTCGGACGTGAATCGTGGATCCTGCGCCACTTCCACCAGGAAGCGGAAGAATGCCTGGAGTTGCAGGCGCTGCGTCGGACCGGTCGGCACGAAGGTCGGGTTCTCGTCGTGCTTGCTGCGGTAGCTCGCGGTATGACAAACCGCGCAATTGTTGGCCACGCGCGGGAAGCCCACGACCTTTTTGGTGAAGCCGATCGGCAGTTCCTGTCCCTGTTCCCAGGCCACGCCGAATGAGGCATAGCCGCCCGGGCCGGGCAGTTTGTCCGGGAAAACGCGCGGCAGCACGTAAAAAATCCAGTACGGTATGCCGGCATCGCGCTCCGCGCCTATCGATCCGTACTTGAAGCGCATTTCGGGTGTGGCCGTGACCCAGTCGGGCTGCGCCTCCTCGCGGAAAAAGCGGTACCAGGTGACGTAAGCCATCAGACCCGCCAGGATGAGCAGCAGCAGCAGCACGATGCGTATCGTGCCGAAGCGCCAGCCGGAAGTATTTGCCGAGCTTGCCATGATGTGCGCTCCCGTCAGAATTTCTTGAGGTATTCGACCAGCGCCTGCTTGTCGGCGTCGGACAGTTCGGTGCCATAAGCCTTGCCTTCGTGGCCGCGGTTGGAATTGCCGGTCA
>JAEUNN010000983.1 GCA_016791085.1 Rhodocyclaceae bacterium
CCTGCAGGAACACCGAGTAGGAAATATTCGGCGGCACGTAACTGAATTGCGCCTGATTGACGGCCAGCATCGCGGCCAGCGTGACCAGCGCGCCGGATGCGCCGCCCAGGACGACCAGCCACAGCGCCTCGCAGGCAAATAGCGCATACACCTGCCGGCGGGTCATGCCGAGCGCGCGCAAGGTGCCGATTTCGCGCGTGCGCTCGACGATGGACATGCTCATCGTATTGACGATGGAAGTCAGCACCACCACCAGCACGATGGTGAAAATAAACGTGAAAATCATGTCGAACAGCCGCTTCACCTGCGTATAGAAAGCCGACATTTCGCGCCAGCTGCGAATTTCCACATCCATGCCGGCACCGCTCAAGCGGGCGCCGATACGCGCCCTGGCGGCTTCGAGCTGGTCGCCGTCCTTGAGCAAAACGATCACCCTATCGCCGCCGTCCATATCCAGCAGGCGCTGCGTATAAGCCAGAGGCAGCAGCAGGAATTTGTCGTTGGTGCCGGCATTGCCGGTATTGAACAGTCCGCCGACCTCCAGGTCGAGCGCATTGGTTTGCCCGTTAAGCGTGGATACCAGCAACACCGCCGGCATGCCGGCCTCAAGTTTCAACATGCGCGCGAGGTCCGCCGCCAGCACGCCGGCCGCAGGCCGGGCGGGGTCGAGTTCTGCACCCAGAGCGCGCCCGAAACTGCCGTTCAGCCGGCGTGCCAGGTCAGCCTCCATGCCCTCGGCGATAAATATCGTGCTGGCCTCGCCGTTGGAAATCAGTCCGCTCGCGGATAGTTTGAGTGCCACCAGGGCCAGCGCGGGATCGTCCGTCAGGAGCGCCTGCAGGCGGCCGAATTCGGCGCCCGAAAATACGTATTTGCGCGGTTCCAGCTTGCCTTCCAGGAAGGCGCCGCGCTTGGCCAGCATGAGATGACCGAGGCGCTCGCCGCTGATGGACTGTTGCGCGAGGCCCGCATAGACGTTGTGTATGTAGCCGGAAAACAGATTTACGGCGGCAAAACCGAAACTGATGGCCAGCACGGTGAGCGCGCTGCGGCGGCGGTTGCGCAGCAGGTTGCGCCAGCCCAGCTTCAGGTAATCCATGACCGGGCCGCTCTGGCGCCGCTGCGGCGCGCGCCGGGCGCTGCGTTGCGTGTGTCGCGCATTCAGTCCGCCTGCGCCGCGATGCGCCCGTCCTGGAGGCGCACGCGGCGGTCCACGCGTTCCAGCAGGCGCGGATCGTGCGTGGAAAACACGAAAGTAACGCCGTCGCGGCGGTTCAGTTCGTGCATCAGGTCGACGATGGCAACGCCAGTTTCGGTATCGAGGTTGGCCGTGGGCTCGTCGGCGATCACCAGTCTGGGCGCCGCGGCCAGGGCGCGCGCGATGGCCACACGCTGGCGCTGACCGCCGCTCAACTGGTCGGGCCGCCGCGCCGCCTGCGCGGCGAGGCCGACCTCGGCCAGGCGCGCTAAGGCCTGCCGGCGCGCGGCGCGTGCGCTGTGGCCGGCAATCTGCAGCGGCAACATGACGTTTTCGCAGGCGTCGAGCACCGGTACCAGGTTGAAACTCTGAAACACGATGCCCACGTGGCGCGCGCGCGTGCGCGCCAGTACGTCGTCCGCCAGCTGATCGGTGCGCACTCCGTCCAGCTGCACGCTGCCGCGCGTGGGCGTATCCAGCAGCCCCACAAGATTGAGCAGCGAGCTCTTACCGCTGCCGGAAGGGCCCCAGACGGCCAAAAATTCGCCGGCTTCAATTTCCAGATCGATGCCCGACAAGGCCCGCACGCGCGCCTCGCCCAGCGCGTAATCCTTATCGACTCCAGCCAGTTTGATGAAGCTCATGGGCGCTCAGGCGGCGTGGCCGCCATGAGGGCGGCCGCGCAGCATCATCCCATAACGCCGCTACTAACGTGGCCGAATTTTGCGGGACTGACAGCGCCCCGGCCGCACCCTCAGCCGCGTTGCCTGCGCATGAACGCCAGCGCGGACAAGCCCAGACCCAGCAGCAGGGCTGTAGGGGGCGCGGGCACGCCCGGAGGCGGGATGGGGACTACCCGGTGGATGGAGCCGTCCGGATGGCTTTCGGTGATGGTCTGAAAGCCGGGTGGTCCTATTCCCGTGGTGCCCGGGAAAAAGTCGTACAGATCAATGGATTTGGGATCGTGCCAATTTGCGTCCTGGTCGCCGACCGAACCTACGAACAGGGTCAAACCGGTCGGATCGCTGGACCACGGCGAATTGCTGGAACTCATTTGCAAGGGCGGCACACCCGGGAAGGGGCCGACGGGGATTTCGTTGTCGGTCCAGCTCGCGCCGCCGTCCAGGCTGATTTCGAAAAACACGTCGAAAAACGAATCGAAAGTGCCGAGCGCGATACCGCCGTTCTGCGCGAGATAACGTATGGTCATCTGGCCCAGGCTGGCGCGGTCGGGGTCTTCGCGGACCAGCATGGCGCCGCCCACGGATTGCAGCGACAGGCCGACCAGTTCTATCGGAATCTGACAGCTTTGCCCCAGATCGACCAGACAATCTGCCTGGCGCTCGACGATGGTGTCCACGAAGGGCGGCAAGGGCGCGAATTGCGGGCGCACGCCATCGAGGCCGCCGGGGCGGCTTTCCAGTGCTATGGCGCCGGCCACGGTCGCTTCGACGGTATAGAAGTAATCCGATCCCAACAATATGTTGATGGGTGCTGCCATGCCGCTGCCGGACGCGAGCGCCAAGCCTGCCGCAGCGATGCCTGACCTTGCGATGCGTAAACCTGCTGTCCTCATGTCGGTCTCCAGAGTGAAACGTGTCGGCGCGAAGTCATCGAAACTTCGTGCCCTGCTTTGCCACGCCCAAGCTTATGTTTGAAGCGACGCACCGTTAATTGCCCGTGCCGGGCAAGCTGGCGGTTTGCGCCGCGCCGGCCTGCATGATTTTCCCTGCGCGACTGGGGCTACCCTCCTTTTGCGTGCCGGTGTAAACCTGTCCGGCTGTTACGGGCCCGCCACAGGCCGCGTAAAATTTTTCGACACTCATTGCCCTGGTGCGCCGTTAGATGCCCATGGGCGCAGCGGCAGGACGATAGTTGGTGGTGCTTTTTTACGTCCTGGCGCGACGGGCAAGCCGCTCGCGGGAGCGCGTGCAAGCGTCAAGCAAGCTACGTACCAGACGGGTAACTTGCTGCTTTGGCGTAAGTTTTATTTGATACGGCGACGGTCTGCCTGATCCGTGTAAGAAAAGTCGACGTCTGTATATTGTGTTTAAGCGCGCCACGCGGTAATTCTGATGCGCTTGCGCGCATGCCGACGGGTGTCAAAAACGTGCTGGAATTTCCGCCACTTGTGCAGGCATTCTTGTGCTTCGTCAAAAAGTTGGCCGGCCGAAAAAAGAACAGGCTGCATGGATTGGCGTGCGCCGTGGCGGCATCTTAGTAAGGCGGCTTAATTGCTCACATGTGCCGGTAGCGGAAATCAGGTAAGGAAATCGACGCCGGCGCGGTTCGCTGCGCGTGGGCCGGTCGGACGGACGATGGAAACCGCTGCGGCCGGGCGGTAGTGCTGCGCCTGGCCGGACTATCCCGGTCAGGTCTGATGCGCCAGACAATTTGAGTGCTGCGGCTGGTGCGCCTCGCCTCAGGGATAAGGCGCTGCCGAAGGCGGCCATGGTCCCGCCACGGCGAGCGCTTCATGGTCGCCCGGCCAGGGCGGCATGCTTACGCCCAGTATCGCAAGTTCGGTATCGGGTGCGGCGCGGAACTGAAAGTGCGTGCCGGCCGGCAGACTGAGACTAAGCCCCGGCAGCAGGCAGATCGTGGTTTCCTGCCCATCGTGGCTGCGCCACATTTCGCCGCGGCCCGCGAGCACGTACCAAAGTTCGTCCATGGTCTGGTGCACGACCGCCGCCGAGGTGTGGCCGGCCGGCAAGGAAAAGCG
>JAEUNN010000985.1 GCA_016791085.1 Rhodocyclaceae bacterium
CGCCGGCGATGACACCTCGGTGGGTCAGGACATATCCCGCTCCGATCTGTTCGAGGTGCTCAAACAGGGGCCTTCCGGCAATTTCGTGGGCAAAAGTCCGATCGACGGCATTACCCGCTTCTACAGCTACCGGGCGCTGCCCGACTACCCTTTCCTGGTCGAAGTGGGCGTCGGCGAAAATGAGTCGATGCAGGAGTTTTTCGAGCGGCGCGACGCCTACTTTCAGTTTGCCGCGCTATTCACGCTGGCGGCTCTGGCGGTGTCCCTGCTGCTCGCGCTGCTGGTGCGCGAACTGCAGCAAAAAGCCGAAGTTCTGCGCGCGGCGCGCGAACGCGCCGAATCGGCCAACCTGATGAAATCCGAATTTCTGGCCAGCATGTCGCATGAACTGCGCACCCCGCTCAACGGCATACTGGGCTATGCGGAATATCTGCGCGACGACGCACGCGACAACACCAATAGGGAATTCGCCGACACGATATACAACAGCGGCCGCCACCTGCTGGAACTGGTCAATTCCATACTGGACCTCGCAAAAATCGAGGCCGGCAAAATGGAGCTAGAACCCGAGCGCTTCGTGCTGCGCGCACTGCTCAACGACTCGATGAGCCTGCACCGCGCGGCCGCCGACGCGAAAGGACTGGCACTGTTGCTCACGGTTTCCGAAAACACGCCGGAACATATCGTTTGCGACAAGCTCAAGCTCGGGCAGATACTTAACAACCTGCTGCACAACGCGCTCAAATTCACCGACCACGGCAGTGTTACACTTTCGGTCAGCATGACCAGCAATTCTATCCATTTCGAAATCATAGACACCGGCTGCGGCATCCCCGAGGAACTGCAGAACCTGGTATTCGAAAAATTCCGCCAGGCCGACGCCTTCATCACGCGGCGCCACGGCGGCACCGGACTGGGCTTGTCGCTCGTGAAACAACTTGTCGAATTGATGCAGGGCCGCGTATGGCTGCATTCCCGCCCCGGCGCCGGTACGACGGTCGGCTTCAGCCTGCCGCGTGACAGTCTCGCTTGAGGTGGACCAGATGCAAGCATTGACCATCGAATGCCTGGAGGCAAGCCGCGCGGCCGCCAGGTTTCCGCAGGTCATGGCCCCGCACCGGCGCTGGGCCGCGAGAGGCGCCCTCCAGACCACGCGGCCTTGTGGCGCGCCTGATCGGGATGAAGCGAAATCGTGGTGAAAATTCTGGTTGTCGACGATCAGGCCGTCAATCGGCTACTGCCGACCACGCTGCTCAAACAAAAGGGCTGCAGCGTGATGGAAACCGATTCGGCGGAATCCGCGCTGGAACTGATAGAACAGCGCAGTTTCGATTGCATACTGCTGGACATCAGCATGCCCGGCATGAGCGGCATAGAGCTTTGCCAATTGCTGCGCGCGCGGGAATCCACGCGCAACATCCGCATCGTGGCCTACACCGCCCACGCCATGCCGGAAGAGCGCACCGACATACTTAACGCCGGGTTTGACGACCTGCTCATCAAGCCGATTTCGCGCCACGACCTGTACGCGGTGGTCGGCCTGCAAACCTAAGCGTCGCGCCGGTCAGCGGCCGGGTCGAAAACATCCAGCGCATCGGTAAATAGCGCGCTCACGCCAGCCGCAAACAGTTGGCCCGCAAGCGCCACATCATTGACCGTCCAGCATGCGACCGGTATGCCCGCGGCGCGAGCCGTGGCTAGCGTATCGGCACGCAAATGGCGCGCGCTGCAATTCAATGCCACGGCCCCCATGCGCTCCTGCAAGCCGCGCCAGTCGGCCGGCACCTCGTCGAACAACAAGGCGCGCGGCAATTGCGGCGCGACCGCGCGCGCCTCCCAGAGCGCCACGATGGAAAAGCTCGAAAGGAGCGGCGGCAATTCGGCGCCGGCCCAAAGCTGGGCCGCCTGCGCCGCCACGATACGTCCGGTCAGCGCCTCGAAACCTTGCGCCGGCTTGATTTCGACGTTGGCGGCCAGTCCTAGCCAGCGGCAAAGCGCAGCCGCCTGATCCAGGCGCGGCACCGGCTCGCCGGCAAATTCCGTCCCGAACCAGGCGCCCGCGTCCAGCCCGGCAAGGGCAGCGGCGTCCTGCTCGCAAACCAGCCCATGGCCGCTGCTGGTGCGCTCCAGGGTTTCATCGTGCATGAGCATGGGCACTTCGTCGCGGCTTAGCATGACGTCGAATTCGACCATGCGGTAGCCACGCCGGTGGCCGGCACGCAGCGCAGCGAGCGTATTTTCGGGTGCCAGCCGGCCGCCGCCGCGATGGGCGATGTAGCGCGGATAGGGCCAGTTCATCGCCACGCCAGGCGCAGCCAGGCCGGCCCGCTCAGCACTTGCTGCTGCAGCGGCGCGCCGCGGCCTGCGTGCGCGCCACGGCATCGTCCAGCACTTGTTTCGCCGGCTTGCGATCGGCCCACAGATCGTCCAGCGCGTCGTTCAGCATCTGGCGGATGTCCGCGCGATCGGCATAGCGGGATGCGGACGACGCATTGGTGGCCGGTTTGTGGGTAAGTTGTTCGATCGCCACCCGGATGCCCGCAAGATCGTCCTTCAGCAGCGAAGATTGGGTTGCCGCCAGCAGTCCGGCCCGATTGAGCGGCAGGAAGCCCGCCTCGCGCTGCCATTCGACCTGAGACTCGGGCTCCAGCAGGAATTTCACGAACGCCGCGATGGCCTTGTAGTCGTCGCGCCCCAGCCCGTTTGCGGCCCACAGCACGGGACCGCTGGCCAGCGTATTTTGCGGCGCACCGCGCACGTCGTCGTAATAGGGCAGGCGCGCCACCGCGACCTCGAAACCGGCTTCCTGGCGCAGCGACGGGTAGGCCGACGAGG
>JAEUNN010000021.1 GCA_016791085.1 Rhodocyclaceae bacterium
ATGCGTTGCCGCTCATGGCGCCCGCTGTCGTCGAACAGGCATAGTTCGACCTTGCTGGCATGCTCGGAAAACAGCGCGAAATTGACGCCCTGTCCATCCCAGGTGGCGCCGCGCGGATAGGGCGTGCCGGGCCATACGGCACTGATCGGCCCCGCTGCCGGTCCCATGGCTGACATGCCGCTGCCGCCTCAAAGATAGCGCGGCGGATCGCCGGCCGCGCCGCACACTTTGTGGCTGGGTTTGGCGATCACCACGATGCCCGATGCGCTGCGGTGATAGCGTGCCGCGTCGGCCGCCGCGTCGTAGCCGATGTGGGTGCCAGGGGGAATTTCGTTGTAGCGGTCCACGATCACGCGGCGCAGCCGCACGCCGTGCCGTATCACCGTGTAATCCATGACGATGCATTCGTCGAGTTCTACGTCCTGTTCCACGACGACTTCGCGGCGCAGCACAGAATTGCGGATTTTTGCGCCCTTGATGAGGCAGCCGGCGCCCAGTATGCAGTTGTCCATTTCGGCGCGAACCACTTTGGGCGTGGGGCCCTGATAGGTGCTGGAACCGATGCGCCAGGCCGGATTGAACAAATTGAAGCGCGGTTCCAGGCCGAGCAGGTCCATGTGGGCATCGAAATACGCATCGAGCGTGCCCACGTCGCGCCAGTAGCCGGGCGCCTCGCCGGGGTGCAGGCCGGGTATGCGATTGCTCGCAAAATCGTAGGCATACACGCGCCGGTGGTCACACAGGGACGGCAGCAGGTCGCGGCCGAAATCCTTGTGTCCGCGCCGTGTGGCGTCGTGCAGTGTGGCGATGAGCACGTCCGCATTGAACAGATAGTTGCCCATCGAGGCGTAGGAAAAGCCCGGCCTGGCGGGCATGGCTGGCGGGTCCGTCGGCTTTTCGTGAAACGCGCGGATGCGGCCGTCTGCGGCCACGTCGATGACGCCGAACGCCGACGCGTCGGCACGCGGCACCGGCAGTGCGGCCACGCTCACCTCGGCATTGCTGCCGCAATGGAAGTCGACCATTTGCCGGATGTCCATGCGGTAAATGTGATCGGCGCCGAAAATCGCCACGACGTCGGGCGCGTACTGCTCGATCAGGTTGATGTTCTGATAGACCGCGTCCGCCGTGCCCTGGAACCATTCGGGCCCGCCGCGCATTTG
>JAEUNN010000022.1 GCA_016791085.1 Rhodocyclaceae bacterium
GCGACCACTTCGCCGTCGGCGCGGCCGCGCTGGCACTGGTCCTGGTACAGGATGACCTCGTCGAAGGCGTCGCCCAGCAATTCCGTCTGACGCCGTATGTCTTCGTCGCGGCGGTCGCCCGCGCCGCTGATCACGACCGAACGGCGCGTGGCCGGCATGTTGTTCACGGCCGCCAGCAGCGCCATCATGGCATCCGGGTTGTGGCCATAGTCGGCGATGAGCGTGGCGCCGCGATAGTCGAACACATTGAAACGGCCCGGCGCGGTGGCAGCGTCATTGACGAAGGACGACAGGCCTTTTTTGACGATCACCCAATCGACACCCAGCGCCCAGGCCGCGGCCGCGGAGGCCATGGCGTTCTCGATCTGGAAACCTATGCTGCCGTTCCGGGTGAGGGGAATGTCCGCGAGCGGTATCGAAATTTTGGTGCGGCCTTCCGCGGCGATGATGGCGTCGCCATCGAGATAGACCACGCGGCGCCCCTGCGCACGGTGCGTGGCGAGTACCGGATGGTCGCGGTCCGACGCGAAATAGATGATGGAGCCGGGGCAGGAATCGGCCATCGCGGCCACCATGGGGTCGGCCGCGTTGAGCACCGCAGTACCTTTGGGCGCCACGTTCTGCACGATCACGCGCTTCACGACGGCCAAATCTTCCACGCTGTGGATGTAGTTGAGCCCGAGGTGGTCGCCTATGCCTATGTTGGTCACGATGGCCACGTCGCAGCGGTCGAATGCCAGGCCTTCGCGCAGCACGCCGCCGCGCGCGGTTTCGAATACCGCGGCATCCACTTCCGGGTGCAGCAGCACGTTGCGCGCGCTGCGCGGGCCGCTGCAGTCGCCGGTGTCTATGCGGCTGCGGCCGACATAAACGCCGTCGGAATTGGTCATGCCGACGCGGTGGCCCTGCACGCCCAGAATGTGCGCGGTGAGCCGCACGGTGGTGGTTTTGCCGTTGGTACCGGCTACCGCGACCACCGGAATGCGGCCGCAATCGCCGGGCGCGAACATGATGTCCACGATGGCTTCGCCGACCGGCCGGCTTTTGCCGAACGAAGGCGCGAGGTGCATGCGCAGCCCCGGCGCGGCATTTACTTCGACGATGCCGCCGCCCTGTTCTTCCAGCGGACGCGAAATGCTTTCGCACACCACATCCACGCCACAAATGTCCAGGCCCACCATTTGCGCGGCTTCGACCGCGCGCGCGGCGACTTCGGCATGCACGTCGTCGGTGACATCCGTGGCGGTGCCGCCGGTGCTCAGGTTGGCGTTGTTGCGCAACAGCACGCGCTTGCCTTTGGGCGGCACGCTGTCGGCCGTGAAGCCGCGTTCGGCCAGGGTGGCGAGCGCAATGTCATCGAGCCGGATTTTGGTCAGCGTGGTGGCGTGGCCGGAGCCGCGGCGCGGGTCGCGGTTGATTTCTTCGACCAGTTCGCGAATGCTGCGCTGGCCGTCGCCTATCACCCGCGGCGGATCGCGTCTGGCCGCCGCGACCAGTTTGTCGCCCACCACCAGCAGGCGGAAATCCGCGCCGGGCAGGTAGCGCTCCACGATGATTTCGTCGCCGCGCGCCCTGGCGCCCGCAAACGCGGCCGTCACCTGTTCCTGCGTTTCGATATTGACCGTGACGCCCTTGCCCTGATTGCCGTCGCGCGGCTTTACCACGACGCGGCCACCCAGGGCGCGCGCCGCTTCCCAGGCCTCTTCGGCGCTGCTTACCACGCGGCCCAGCGGCACCGGCACGCCGGCGGCGTCGAGCAGGGCTTTGGTCAGTTCCTTGTCCTGCGCGATGGTTTCGGCGATGGCGCCGGTGCGGCCGGTTTCGGCCGCCTGGATGCGGCGCTGGCGGCTGCCCCAGCCGAATTGCACCATGCTGCCCTGGGTCAGGCGCCGGTACGGCACGCCGCGCGCGGCGGCAGCCTGCACGATGGCGCCGGTGCTGGGCCCGAGGCGTACGTCCTCGTCCAGTTCCTGCAGGCGGGAAAGCGCAGCGGCCAGATCGAAAGGCGTGTCTTCGAGCGCGGCCTGAATCAGTTGTTCGGCCAAATCCATGGCCAGCCGGCCGACTTCTTCTTCGCTGTACTCGACCACCACCTGGTAAATGCCTTCTTCGACGGTGGCCGAGGTGTGGCTGAACGTGACCGGACAGCCGGCCTGTTCCTGCAGGCCCAGGGCCGACAGTTCGAGTGCGCGCGCCACCGACACCGGGCCGCGGTAGCCGGCCGGCTTGAGCACGTCCAGTTCCGGGAAGCGCTCGCGCAGACGGGTTTCGAAGCCGGGCAGATTGCAGATGGCGCGTTCCTGTTCGGTGCATTGCACCACGGCTTCGATCGCCGTATGGCGACTCCACAAGTTGGGGCCGCGCAGTGCGCGTACGCGTTTGACGTCCATGTATCGTCCTCGTTATTCGTGTGTCGGCGCGCGTTCAGGCCGGCTGCGTGGCCGGTTCGGTTTTGCGCGCCCAGGGTTTGGCTAGCGGTTTGGGGTCGAAAGTTTCCATGCCGGCCCCGATAAGATCGTTCGGCACGCCCAGCGCCCAGGCCGCCGCCGCGGCAGCCAGCACGTCCTGGGGCGGCAGCGGTTCGGCATCGGGCCGCGCGCGGCGCGCGTTGGGGAGCGGGCCCAGATCGTCCGCGTCCTCGCCGCGCGCGAATATGAGCCGGCCTTCTTTCATGAGTACCGCGCGGCCGCCCTTGGCCAGATGTTCCACCACCACCGGGTGCTCGGCGTCCAGGCTGAAAAAGATGACTTCGCCGTCGCACAGGCCGGCCATTTCGGCGACGCGGCCGTCCTGAGCGTTGAGCACCGCGGCGCCGCCTTCAAGCACCACGTCCACCTGCGTGCGCAGCAGGTTGTAGAGGTGCTCCGGGGTATCCAGGTAAAGGTCGGGCAGGGTGCTGTCGGGGTCCAGTTCGGTGACCACGCCGACCTGACAGCGGTCGTAGGCCAAGCCCTCGCTGGCGATGCTGTGCGGGCCGTTCTCGATGATCGCGGCTTCGGTCGAGCGGTTCACGAGTACCTTGTGGGCGCTCGCCCAGTTCGCGCAGTCGCCGCTATAGACGCGGCGGCGGTGCATGAACATGCCGTCGCCGCAGGCCATGCTGATGTGCTTGCCGGACAGATAGAGCAGGCGCCCGATCAGGCGCGTGACCAGCGTCGTGCCGCGCGTGCCGGTGACGCCTACCACCGGCACGCGACCACTGGCCGAGGGCGGAAACAGGTGATCGACGATGGCGCGCCCAACCGGACGCGGCTCGCCCGAGGCGGGCTTGAGGTGCATGAGCAGGCCCGGCCCGGCATTGACTTCGACGATGGCGCCGCCGGTTTCCTGCAGCGGGCGCGCCACGTTTTCGGTGACCAGATCGATGCCGGCGATATCCAGTCCGACCACGCGCGCGGCCAGGCAGGCGGCCGCCGCGACCGACGGATGGACTTCGTCGGTACAGTCGAACGCGACCACGCCGGTGCGCTGTACGGTGATGCGCGCGCCCGCGGGCGGTATCGAGTCGGGCTGGTAACCCTGGCGTTCGATTTCGAGCCGCAGCGACGCGTCTTCGTCCAGCAGCACCAGGTCGAGCGGAAATTCTTCGCTGCGGCCGCGGCGCGGATCGGTGTTGATCTGGGTGTCTATGAGTTGCGTGACGGTAGAACTGCCGTCGCCCACGACCTGCACGATTTCGCCGCGCGCGGCCGCCGCGACGCGCCCGCCCACCACCAGCAGGCGATGTTCGGAACCGCGGATGAATTGTTCCACGATCACGTCGCTGCCTTCTTCGGCGGCCACCGCGAAAGCCGCTTCCACCTGTTCGCGCGTACGCAGTTCCAGCGACACGCCGCGCGCATGATTGGCGTCGCTGGGCTTCACGACCACCGGCATGCCCAGGTCTTCGGCAGCCGACCAGGCGTCTTCGGGGCTTTCCACGATGCGGCCGGACGGCACCGGCACGCCGCAGCTTTTCAGCAACTGTTTGGTCAGGTCCTTGTCACTCGATATGCTTTCGGCGATGGCGCTGGTCTGGTCGGTTTCCGCGGTCCAGATGCGGCGCTGGCTCGCGCCGTATCCGAGTTGCACGAGGTTGCCGGCGGTGAGGCGGATCGAGGGGATGCGGCGGTCGGTGGCGGCTTCCACGATGCAGGCCGTGCTGGGGCCCAGCATCAGGCGGTCGGCCAGGTCGCGCAGATGAATGAGCGTGGCATCGAGCGCGTAGGGCTGGTCATTGATGGCGGCCATCAGCAGGTCGCGCCCGGCGCGCATGCAGGCGATGCTGACTTCTTTCTGGCGCGAGCGCACCACCACCTTGTAGACGCCCGGACGCGAGGTCTGGCGCGCCTTGCCGAATCCGCTTTGCATGCCGGCCAGGTTTTGCAGTTCTATCGTGACGTGTTCCAGAATATGCGCGGACCAGGTGCCTTCGCGCAGCCGCTCGAGGAAGCCGCCGCGCCGGCCGACGCCGCAACGATGTTCGACGAGGCCCGGCAGCCAGGCCACCAGACGTTCGTACAGTCCGGGAATTTTGTTGGAGGGGAAATCTTCGAGGTTCCCGATATCGACCACGGCTTCGATCACCGGGCGGTAGGTCCACATGTTGGGACCGTTCAAATACCGGATTTCTATGATTTTGATGTCGTCTTTAATCATGGTCGAACGTTTAGGCCGGGTGAGGATGGGATTGAAAGCTTTGTGACAGCAGCTAACGCTTGACAACGAGAATGGTTTACCGGGCCGCGTCGCTAAAAACCGTAACAAACTGCAAAACAGACCCCGGCGGCGCGCCGCGTGCGGATGCCCGCCGGCCCTGGCGCCACGCCTGCTGCGCCGCGCCAATGCCGTGCGCGACGAGCGCTCCCCGCCTAATGCTTACGTTTCGGGCCCCTGCATGAATGAGCCACTAAAAGCTGCCAGCGAAATTGCTGCGGTGCCAGAGAACTGGCGCGCGCAAATTGCCGCTCTATTGCAGCCCGGCGAGCAAGCGCTCGCTGCGCTGGAAACCGATCTCGACGCCGACCTGAAGTTTGCCCGCGGCCTGGTGCTGGTGACTGACCGGCGCCTCCTCGCGCAGGCGCCCAGCGCACAGACGTGGGAACAATGGTCCTATCGTAGCGGCCTGGAATTGCGTCACCACGACCATGCCGGTGTCGGCAGCCTGGAGTTGCACGACGCCGCCGGGCGGTTGGCGAACTGGCGTTACACGCTGGGGCAGAACCTGCATGCATTGCGCCTGATCGATCAGTTCGAGGCGCGCCTGGATAGCCATGTCACCGGGCGTACGCCGTCGCTGCCCGAAGATCACATTTGTCCCGACTGCAAGGCGCAACTCGAACCGGATCAGGACGAATGTCCGTTCTGTGCGCGCGAAATGCACACGCCGCCGTCCACCTGGACCCTGTTCCGGCTGTGGCGCTTCGCGCAGCCTTATCGTGGTCAGCTGCTGGCGGGCTTCCTGCTCACGCTGGCGGGTACCGCGGCCACCCTGGTGCCGCCCTACCTGACCATGCCGCTCATGGACAAAATTCTGATTCCCTATCAGAACGGGCAGCCCATAGACGTCGGCCTGGTGGGGCTTTACCTCTGCGGCCTGCTGGGTTCCGCGCTGCTCGCCTGGGCGCTCGGCTGGGCGCGTACCTACATCCTGGCACTGGTGAGCGAGCGCATGGGTGCGGATTTGCGCACCACCACCTTCGAACATCTGTTACGCCTGTCGCTGGAATATTTCGGCGGCAAACGCACCGGCGACCTCATGGCGCGCATAGGTTCGGAAACCGATCGCATCTGCGTGTTCCTGTCGCTGCACCTGCTGGATTTCGCGACCGACGTGCTCATGATTCTCATGACCGCGGTCATCCTCATGTCGATCAGCCCCTGGCTCGCGCTGGTCACGCTGCTGCCGCTGCCTTTCATCGCCTGGATGATCCACGTGGTGCGCGACAGATTGCGTACCGGCTTCGAAAAGGTGGACCGCATCTGGTCGGAAGTGACCAACGTGCTGGCCGACACCATTCCCGGCATACGCGTGGTGAAGGCGTTCGCGCAGGAAAGCCGCGAGGCCCAGCGCTTCCGCGAGGCGAACCGTCACAACCTGGCGGTCAATGACCGCGTGAACGCCATCTGGTCGGTGTTTTCGCCGACCGTGACGCTGCTCACCGAAGTCGGCCTGCTGGTGGTGTGGGCTTTCGGTATCTGGCAGGTATCGCACGACCACATCACGGTGGGTGTGCTGACGGCCTTCCTGGCGTATATCAGCCGCTTTTATACGCGCCTCGATTCGATGAGCCGCATCGTGTCGGTCACGCAGAAAGCTGCCGCCGGCGCGAAGCGCATTTTCGACATTCTGGATCATGTGTCCAGCGTGCCGGAGCCGGCCAACCCGGCGCATCTGGCGCGCGTCGAGGGGCGCATAGAACTGAACGGCGTGGGCTTCCGCTACGGCAATCGCGCCGTCATACGCGGCGTCGATCTGTCGATCGCGCCCGGCGAAATGATCGGGCTGGTAGGGCACAGCGGATCCGGCAAAAGCACGCTGGTCAATCTGATCTGCCGCTTTTACGACGTGTCGGAAGGCAGCGTGCGCATAGACGGCGTGGACATCCGCTCGCTGCCGGTGTCGGAATTCCGGCGCAATATCGG
>JAEUNN010000999.1 GCA_016791085.1 Rhodocyclaceae bacterium
CAATGCCCATGCCACGTATTCTGAACAGCGTCGATGTCGGGGGCTGATGGGGAGGGCAAATGCATTCGCGGCGCACTTTTCCGAGATCGAAGACCCGCGGCGGTCAGGTTGCACGCACTGCCACGACTTGGTGGAGGTCCCGAAGAACAAAGTATGCGCGGTGTTCTCCCGCGTCGAGGGTGCGCCGGTGTTCGGTGCATTTCCGCGTGCCTTATGGAGCGCCGGATGCCTCACTAGACCGGAGACGCTGATGAGTTGCAGCCGGCCGGGTCGTCGGGCGTTCGCAAGGCTCAATCCAACACCCCCGGCGGAAAATCCGCACATGGTTCGACAGGCCTGTCCTGAGCCTGTCGATGGGCTCATCACGAACGGATTTTCCTGTTGGCGCGGACTGGACATCGCGGCGGCTCAAGAAGACGGGCGTCCGACATGACGCTTTTCGCGGCTTGCCGCGATGCGTTGGACTAGGCCCCTGGCAGTTGGCTGGTTCCGAGTCCCGTCTATCTCATGCGCCGATCAGTGGTATGTTCCTGGCAGCCCGTTTAGTGTCGCAGGGTTGTCGAGTTTGACCGCGGTTCCGCTCACATACGCCGCGAACCACGAGAATGCCGTAAGCCTGCGACCACCTTTCGCGTTGACTACGGCATTCGCGCCCAGCTTCCTGGCCTCGGCGGCCAGCAATGGATACAGACTTGCTACGCTGTCGTAGCCGACGCGTGCTTCGGCTTGCACAAAGCCGATCACCTTGAATTCAATACCGCTTGGAATTGCCGCTTGGGACACCAGTATCCGCAATTCCCACGCCGGTCCTGTCGGGCCGACGGCAGTCGATGTAGAGGTGGTCGAGCAACCGATAGTCGCAAAAATCAGGGACCCGACGAGTAAAGCTTTAAGGCAATGCATGCGCCGCTCCTGGATCCGGAATAGATGGTGGTTTGCAAGTCAGTCCCGCTCACTTCGCGTTTGCGCCAACCAGGGAAGCAGGCTTCGCTTTATCACCGCATATCTCGCGGACGGGGCGAAATGCTGCGTCCGGCGACTGGAGCCCGCGGTCGGTGCGAGGGCCGAGGATACCAGCTTGCAGGTGATGTTAGAACTGCAAGGTCCCGCAACAGATGCAGCAGGCGCGTGCGCATTTCCACGTGGCCGGGCAGCTTGGGCGACCGCGGCCAATGCGTAACCAGACCTGGAATGGCTTGCGGTTAAGTGTGCGCGCGAGGCGCCATCCTGCGCCGCTTCACGCTCCGATCGCCGCTACGCGAGTGTTTTCCGCGCGATATACGCTTTGCGAGCTAGGGGGCGTTTAACCTGCATCCCTCAGTTGAACGCGCCCGACGGTACGTAGCGGGACTTACCCACATGGTGCGCTCGAGAAGTTCTCGGAATTTGCACTCTTTCCGCGGTTTATCGAAGCTTCGTAGCGGTCAACTGGGGAATGTAGGTGCAAGTGTGGCGGGCCATCCCAAAGTCCAAGGCCGCGCCGGCCTGCGTGCCGGCGCGGCGGGGACGCTAGACGGACGGGGCCGCTTGTGGTTCGGGGCGGGCCAGGGCATACCAGTCCACCCGGCGCGTGAGCACCATGAAGGCGGCGAGCAGCGCGAAGGCGAGCAGGGCGCCCAGTACCAGGGCGTTGTCTTCGCTGGCGAGCAGGGCGTACAGGGCGCCGAACATGAGGCCAAGGCTGGCGCCGAAGGCCAAACCGCCGCGCGTGCTGCGCATGACGTGGGCCAGGTAGTAAGCCAATAGTGCCGTGCTGGCCGCGGCGGCAAGCGCATAGGCGGCCGCGAAAGCCAGGTGTTCGGACAGGCTCAACAGCAGCAGGAAGAACATCGCCAGCGCGAGGCCGGCGAGCAGGTACTGGATGGGATGGATGGCCAGGCGCTGCAGAACTTCCCAGGCAAAGAAGGCGGCGAATACCACCACCACGAACAGCAGGGCGTATTTGAGCGCTCGGTCGGACAGGCTATAGACCGATACGGGCTGGGCCAGGCGTATTTCCAGCCTGTCGCTTACGCCGTCCGCGCACTCGCCGCCCTTGCAGTCGGCGCTGTGCGCAATGAACTGACGCGCCGCGTCGGTGGCCAGCGAACTGATGCTCCATTCGGCGTGGAAGCCGGCGGGGCCGGCCTGCTGGCTGGCCGGGTCGGGCAGGAAGCGGCCCGCAAAGGACGGATGCGGCCAGGGAGATTCCAGTTTTACGCGCGTTTCGCCGGCCAGCGGAAGCACGGCCAGGCGCTCGGTGCCGCGCAGGCGCAGATTGAGGCGGAAGTCGTGGCTGCCGGAGGATTTGCTGCGCAAGGCCGGCAGCGGGATGTGTACGCCCTGCAAGCCGCCCAGTGCGGCGCCGCGCACGACCGTCGCCGGGGCGCCGTCCACGCTCACGCTGGGGGCGGCCGCGAAGCCGCGCGGGTCGGACACGCTGTAGCTCAGGTAGGGCTCGCCCCAGGTGATGCTGGAATTGTCCGCGGCGCGCTCCACGGCCGGGTTGTCGGGCAGGTCGTAGCGGCCGCTCAGGGTGGCTTCCAGTTCATACACGGGCACTTCGAATATGCCGCGATGTTTGCGTTCCACGGCGATGCGCCCGGCCAGGTCGAGTTGCGCCGGCATCACTTGCACGCTGCCCGCGCGCTTGTGCGCCTGACGCGTGCTTGCCCATTTGCCTTCGGCGTCGCGTTCGCGCGTTTCGGTGCTGTAGTGCTCGACATAAGGCAGCACTAGCACCGGGCCGGCCAGCGTTTGCGTACCGGCGTAACTGGCCGCGATTTCGCGCGTGACTTCGCTGCCGCGCGCTTGCCGCTCATAAACCAGCGAGTGGATCAGGGTCAGCGGCACCAGCAACAACAAGGCCAGGAACACTATGGTGGCAAGTTTGGAAAACAGTGGAAAGCGTTTCATGATCGGCTCCGGGAACGGGGACCTGCAGGCTAGCCGTCGAAGCCGGTCGTGGCCGGGGCGGATTGTGGCGGGCGCGGGGCGCCATGTGGCGGAAATGGGGTGGGTGAGGCGGGCCGGGAACGGGGGCGGGGCGGCGCATGGGGCAGCCGGACGGGATGCGGAATCGCGATGGCCACCTCGTGCCGCGCCTGCGGGTCGCCGGGTGTTCGCGAGCTGCTCAGGATGCAATATCCCGCAGTGGGAAGGGTGGATGGGACTGGCGCGGACGCGGCTTCCGGCCTGCGCGAACACGGCGCAAAGGCGCGCCGCGGCGCGCGCTCAATGCACCGGCACGTAGCCCATGGGCCGCAGCGCGTAATCGGCCGCGATGCCGGCGAAAATTGCCGCGCCGACCCAGTTGTTGTGCAGGAAAGCTTTGAAGCAGGCGGCTTTTTCGCGCCCGCGTATGAGGCTGTAGTGATACACCATGATGAGCGAGGCGGCGAACAGGCCGGCGTGGAACGCGATGCCCAGGCGCAAAATCTGGCCCGCCGCCACCAGCAGGGCCAGCGTGATCGCATAGCACAGCATGACCGCCAGCACGTCGTAGCGGCCGAAAGTCAGCGCCGAGGTACGTATGCCTATTTTCACGTCGTCGTCGCGGTCCACCATGGCGTATTCGGTGTCGTAGGCGATGGCCCAGAATATGTTGGCGGCCAGCAGCAGCCAGGCGATGGGCGGAATGGCATAGAGCTGGGCGGCAAACGCCATGGGGATGCCGAAGCCGAAAGCGATGCCCAGATAAGCCTGCGGAATGGCGAAAAAGCGCTTCGTGAAGGGGTAGCTCGCGGCCAGGAACAGCGCCACGAAAGACAGTTCCACGACCAGGCGGTGCAGCAGCAGCACCAGCAGGAAAGCCGTCGCGGCCAGCGCCGCGGCCAGCCACAGCGCTTCTTTGGTGCTCACCTCGCCGGTGGCGAGCGGGCGCCGCCGCGTGCGCTCGACGTGGCCGTCGAAATTGCGGTCGGCATAGTCGTTGATCACGCAGCCGGCGCTGCGCATGAGCACCGTGCCGAGCACGAATATCCACACCAGAAACGGACTTGGTTTGCCGTCGCCGGCTATCCACAGCGCCCACAGCGTGGGCCACAACAGCAGCAATATGCCTATCGGTTTGTCGAGGCGCATCAGGCGCTCGTAGGCGTCGAGTTTTTGCGTGAAGCTCATGCGCGCAATTCCAGCACGGCGGGGAGAAACACTTCGGTCACCAGGAGCGGCCGACCGGCGCGCCGATACACCGAACGGCGCGCCCAGAATTCGCGCGGGGGCAGCACACAGGCGCGCGCGGCGCGTTGGTACAGCGGGTGGCGCGCGTCCAGCCGGCGCCATTGCAGCAGGCCGCGGCCGATACAGGGGTCGGCGAACAGCAGCGCGCCCAGCGGCCGCGCACCCAGTCCGGCCAGCAAATGCCAGGCGCCGCGCTCATGGGCCGGGTTCACGGCACTGTGGGCGAACACCACCGGCGTGCCGTCGGCGTGCAACAGCACTTCGCGCACGCGCGCAACGCGGCCCGGCGCGCTGTGCAGGGATGCGCGTTCGTCGGCGATCGGACTGGCCATGGCCTGGCCCAGCACTTCCACCCGGAAATGCGTGCAGGCCGCGCGTATGCGCGCCGTGAGCGAGCCGGCTTCGGCCAGCCAGGATGCGTAAGGGCCGGCGCCACGCAGCAATGCCGGGTCGTGACGCCAGCCCGATCGCGGCAGCGGCCCCAGGATCACGTTGCCGCTGAAAGTGCGCGCCGCGCTCATGGCCGCGCGGGCCGGCGTAGCGCCGCAATGCCGGCGCCGTTTTCCAGTTCGTGCCGCAAGCGGGCGGCGTAGCGCAATCCGGCGATGGCGCGGTTGCCGTACCAGGACAACATTTGTCCGTCCACCAGATGCGCGCGCCGTCCGCAGCGGGCTTCGACTTCGGCCAGGTGGCGCGTGCCGAAGCGGTAAGGCTCGGACGACAGCAGCACATGCCGCGCGCCGGCCACGCCGGGATCGGCCCAGCCGAATTGCGGATAGCGTACCTCGCTGGCTTCAGGCAGAGTGTCCAGGCCGGCGGCAGACAGCAGGGCGGAAATATACGTGGTACGCGACACGGTCATCCAGGGCTCGCGCCAGATGAGATAGAGCACCGGCAGCCGCGCCAGGCCCCGGCATGAGGTGCCCAGGTCGGTCCAGGCGGCCTCGAACGCCGCATGCAGGCCGGCGGCCCGGCTTTCCACGCCGGACAGTGCGCCGAATATCCAGCCGAACAGACGGAACAGTTCGCGGTTGTCTTCCGGCCGGCAGGGATGCGTAACCACCACGTGGGGAATGTGGGCGGACAGAAAATCGACGTGGTCGCGCCGGTTTTCGTCGATATTGACGATCAGGTGGGTGGGCGCGGCGTCAAGTATGGCGCGCAGGTCGGGGGTTTTGGTGCCGCCCATTTTCGGGATGCCCGTGACTGCCGGGCGCGGATGCACACAAAACCCCGTGCGGCCCACGATGTGGCCGGTCAGCCCCAGTTCGCACAGCAATTCGGTCAGGCTGGGCACCAGGCACACGATGCGCGCGTCCGCCGCCGCACGTGGGTGCACGCGGCCGAGGGCGTCCGCCACGCCTGCGCTCACAGCTTCAACCCGCGCGGCTTGCGGCCGGCGCGCGCGAACAGCGCGTCGAATACCGGATTCGGCAGCAGGCGCAACATTTTGGCCACCGCCCCCATTTGCCAGGGCACCACGCGGTAGCCGCGGCCGCTGTCTATCGCCGCGGCGATGCGGCGCGCGGCCTCCGCGGCCGGCAGAATGAAAGGCATGCGATAGGGGTTCACGGCCGTCATGGGCGTTTCGATGTAGCCGGGGCAAATCGTGCATACGCGCACGCCGCTGCCGCGCAGTTCCACGCGCAAACTTTCCAGGTAGGCGATGGCGCCGGCTTTGGAACTGCAATACGCGCCGGCGCCGGGCAGACCGCGTATGCCGGATACCGAGGCGATGCCGGCCAGGCGCCCCGAGCCGCAGGCGCGCATGGCATGCACGAAAGGCTGAAATGTCGCGACCAGGCCCAACAGATTGATTTCCACGACGCGCTTGAACACCGCGTAATCTTCGGCGTGTTCGGTCAGCGTGCCGACCGATACGCCGGCATTGCCGATCACGATGTCGGGCACGCCGGCGGTCTGGATGAACTGTTCCGCCGCCGCCGCAACCGAAGCCGGGTCGGTTACGTCGGCGCTGTACAGATGCAGCGCGCCATAGCCCGGCAGCGTATCGGCCAGCGCGTCGGCCCGGCGCGCCAGCAGGCCCAGCCTGGCGCCGCGGCCGGCATAGTGCCTGGCCAGCGCGGCGCCCAGTCCGCTCGAAGCGCCGGTGATGAACACCACCGGCGCACGGCCGGATTTACTTGGCGGCGGAGCGATCGGCTTTCACCTTGGCGATCAGTTCGTCCATGACGGCCACGCAGCGTTCCGGCCCGCCCTTGATACCGGGCGCGGTGTAATAGCGGCCGTCCACGATGATGGCCGGTACACCTTCGATGGCGTATTTTTCGAACACCTGGCGCGAGGCGCGGATTTTGGTTTCGACGCCGAACGAGCGGTACAACTCGGTAAATTTCTTGACGTCCACGCCCTTGCCGGCCATCCAGTCGGCCTGGGTTTTTTCGTTGTTCAGGTCGATCTTGTCCTTATGCACCGCGTTGAACACGGCCTCGTGCAGGCGCGGGATTTCGCCCATGGCTTCGAGCGCGTAATAGGTGCGCGCCAAAGGTTCCCAGGTGTCGCGCGCGATGGCCGGAACGCGCTTGAACACCACGTCCTTGGGCAGCTTGGCGGCCCAGCGCGACAGGGCGGGCTCGAAGGCGTAACAGTGCGGGCAGGCGTACCAGAAAAATTCTATGACTTCGACCTTGCCGCTTTCGGCCGGCTGCGGGCGCGGCAGTATCTGATATTCGCTGCCGAGTTGGGCGCCCTGCGCCGTCCCCGCGACCAGACACAGCAGTGCGCAAATGCTGCAAAGCAGTTTGTGCAGAAATTTCATGCTCGATGTTCTCCTTGCGGGTTCATGGTTTGACGACACTGGCCGCGATGCCTGCCTGTGCCAGTTCGGAGCGCACGCGGCTGGCTTCGTCGGGGTCGCGGAACGGCCCCACGCGCACGCGGAACAGCGTGCCTTTGTCGGGTACGGTTGCCTGTGCCACCTGCACGTCCAGTCCCATCAACGCGAGGCGTGCTTTCAGGTTGTCCGCGTCCTGCGCGGAACTGAACGCGCCGGCCTGCAGAAACAGCGGTTCCGGCTTCGCCGCCGGCGCCGGTGTGCGCGTTTCGACCGGGGCCGGCTTTTGTTCCGCGGCACTTGGCCTGGGCTCGGTCTGGGCGGGCTTGGGCTCTTGCTGGCCCGGCTTGGCTTCGGCCGTGCCGGTGCCACCGGGCAGGATGTTATAGAACTCGAAGCGCGGCTTTTCGCCCGGCTTGCCGGGCAGCGTGGCAACCTGGGGCGGCTTTTCGCCAGGCTTGGTGTCGGGCGCCGGTGCGCCCTGGCGCGCTTCGCGATTATTGAACGGCGTCATGCCGCCTTTCACGTACCAGGTGACGCCGGCGGCAATCACCAGGCCCAGCACCAGTCCGATGAACACGCCCATCAGGGTGCCGCCGTGGTTGCCGCGCGGCGGTGCCGCGCGCGCCTGTTTTTCGCGTTTCATGCAGGTCTCACATGGTTTGTGGCGCGCTCACGCCCAGCAGGCGCAGGCCATTGGCGATCACCTGGCCGACCGCCCGGCATAGCGCGAGGCGCGCGAGGCGCAATTCGGGCGCGTCCACCAAAATGCGCTCGGCATTGTAGAAGCTGTGGAATTCGGCGGCCAAATCCTTCAGATAGAACGCGATCACGTGGGGCGCGTAATCGGTCGCGGCATCCAGCACGGTGGCGCGGAAATCGGCCAGTCGCGCGGCCAGCGCAAGTTCGCGCGGGCCGGCCAGCGGCGCCAGGTCGGCGCCGGCCAGTTCGTCCGCCTCGCCGCCCCATTCGCGCAGCACCGAACATACGCGCGCGTGCGCGTATTGGATGTAATACACCGGGTTTTCGTTGCTTTGCGACTTGGCCAGGTCGAGGTCGAAATCCAGGTGCTGGTCGCTCTTGCGCAGCACGTAGAACAGCCGCGCGGCGTCGTTGCCGACCTCGCCGCGCAATTCGCGCAGCGTGACGAACTGGCCCGCGCGCGTGCTCATGCCGACCTTCTGGCCGTTGCGGTAGAGCACGGCGAACTGCACCAGCGCGATGTGCAGCCGGGCCGGGTCCAGCCCCAGCGCCGTGAGCGCACCTTTCACGCGGGCGATATAGCCGTGGTGGTCGGCGCCCCAAATGTCGATGACGCGCTCGAAGCCGCGCTCGAATTTGTTGGCGTGGTAGGCGATGTCCGAGGCGAAATAGGTGTATTGCCCGTTTTCGCGCCGCACCACGCGGTCCTTTTCGTCGCCGAAGGCGGTGGAGCGGAACCACAGGGCACCGTCCTGCAGGTACAGGTGGCCGCGCCGCTCCAGCGTGGCGACGGCTTTTTCGACCATGCCCGTGTCGTAGAGGGAGCGCTCGGAAAACCAGTTGTCGAAATGCACGCCGAATTCGGCCAGGTCTTCACGGCAGTCGCCCAGCTGTTCCGCCAACGCGTGCTGGTGCACATAGGCGTAATCCTCGCCCAGTACGCGCTTGGCGCCGGCGATGAGCGCGTCGAGGCGGGCTTCTTCGGCGTCCTCGCCGGCCGGTAGGCCGGCCAGCAGCGCGGCGGCGCTGGCGCCCTTGACGTAACGCTCGCCGTGACAGTCGCGTATCGTGCGCGCCATGGCGATCACGTAATCGCCCTGGTAGGCGTTGGGAGGGAAAGGCAGTTCGATGCCGAACAGCGCGAGGTAGCGCAGCCAGGTCGATAGCGCCAGGATGTCCATCTGGCGGCCGGCGTCATTGACGTAATATTCGCGCCCGACAGTGAAGCCGGCGAATTGCAGCACGTTGGCGAGGCTGGCGCCGTACGCGGCACCGCGACCGTGGCCCACGTGCAGCGGCCCGGTGGGATTGGCCGATACGAATTCGACCTGCACGCGGCAGGCATCGGCGGCGCGGCCGCGCCCGTAATCGTCGCCGGCCGTTAGTACCGCGCGGACCACGGCACATTTGGCCGCGGCCGTCAAAAACAGGTTGATGAAGCCCGCGCCGGCCACTTCGGCGCGCTCGATCACGCCGCCCGCAGGCAGTTCGCGCACCAGACGCTGCGCGATGTCGCGCGGATTTTGCCGCAGCGCGCGGGCGATCTGCATGGCGATGTTGCTGGCGAAATCGCCATGTGCGGATTGTTTGGGCCGCTCCAGGACGATCGGCACATCGGTGCAATCCGGCGCGACGCTGGCCAGGGCCTGGCGCAATGCCGCGCTCACGGCGCTCTTGAGATCGTCAGCCATGAAAGAAACACATAAAAGCCGGGATTATACGCGAGGCGGCGCGGCCGTCCGGCGCCGCAAAGCTGCCCACCCCGCCGGGCTGTGCGCGTACGGCGTGCGCGCGGCCCCGCCGCAGTGTAAATTCCGCCTTTTGCCTAAAGTCCCGCCCTGTGCGTCTGTTCCGGCTGCTCAAAATCGTACTCGTGAGCTTGCGTTTCGGGCTCGACCAGATGATTCTGGAACACGAGCCCAGCGGCATCTTGCTGCGCGCCTCGCGCATCCTGCTGTTCTGGCGCCGGCTCGAGGAGTCGCCTGCGGTGCGTCTGCGCAAGGCGCTGGAAGCGTTGGGGCCCATATTCGTCAAATTCGGCCAGGTGCTGTCCACGCGGCGCGACCTCTTGTCGCCCGAACTGGCCGACGAGCTGGCGCTGCTGCAGGACCGCGTGCCGCCGTTTTCGTCGGAACTGGCGATTGCGGAACTGGAGGCGTTCTACAAGCGCCCGGTCGCGGCGGTGTTCAAAACTTTCGACCGCGACCCGGTCGCGAGCGCCTCGGTGGCTCAGGTGCATTTCGCGCAACTGCCGGACGGGCGCGCGGTGGCCGTCAAAATCCTGCGTCCCGGCATACGCCGCATCATCATCCACGACCTCGCGCTGCTCGAAGCCGGCGCCGCGCTGATCGAGCGCGTATGGGCTGAAGGCCGCCGCCTCAAGCCGCGCGAAGTGGTCGCCGAATTCGCCAAATATCTCGAGGACGAACTCGATCTCATGCGCGAAGCGGCCAATTGCTCGCAACTGCGCCGCAATTTCCGCAATTCGCCGCTGCTGGCGGTGCCGGAGGTGCATTGGGACTGGTGCGGCACCAACGTGATGGTCATGGAACGCATGCACGGCGTACCCATATCGCAGATCGAGCGCATGCGCGAACTGGGCATAGACCTGCCCACGCTGGCGCGCGCGGGGGTGGAGATATTTTTCACGCAGGTGTTCCGCGACAATTTTTTCCATGCCGACATGCATCCGGGCAACATATTCGTGTCCGCGACGGGCCAGTACATCGCGCTCGATTTCGGCATCATGGGCACGCTGACCGACA
>JAEUNN010000196.1 GCA_016791085.1 Rhodocyclaceae bacterium
GTTGGTGCCCTGATGGGCAAGCTGGCGCAAGTCGCTTTGCGCGCGCTGCACCAGCATGCGGCCGGTTTCCGGCGTTTCCAGCACCGCAAGTTGCCGGGTCAGGGCCAGGTTGCGGCTTTCGTCCCGCACCTGTTCCCCCCACGGCGGCTGCACGCCGCGGCCGGTGGCTTCATCCAGTCCGACGCCCTTTTGCGCTTGCAGGTTGTGGGGCATGAGGCCACCGCTGGTCTGGATGCGCTGGAAATTTTCCGGCGTCGTCACGTGGTACCAGTAATCCTGCCCCTGCTGCTGCGGCGGCTGGTAAGCCCGCACCATGGGCAGCACCGAGCCGCCATGGACGGAGGGCGCAGGCATGGAATTGCGCCGGCGCGGTGCGGCCGTAGTGGACGGGGAAACCTGCGAAAACTCGGTGGTCTTGCGCCGCTTGTCCAGGCCGGAATCATCTTTCGACATTTAGGTTCCTCGCCATCACGATTGCTTAGCGTCCGGAAAGTGTTCGGCGCGGCAGGGACAGGCCCTGCCGTGCCGCGGCGCTAGGCAAGCCGGGTTGCGTTCAAAGCTTCACGGTGCGGCTGTGGTATTCGCCCTGATCGTGGGAATGCACTTCGTAGCGCGAGCCGCTGTTGCTGCGCACGCGGACGATCTGCGAGTTCTGATCGACACTGCTGGTCATGCCCGAACGCTGATCCTGCTGCGAGTTGTAGTGATGCACGTTCAAAATGCGGTCGGATGAGCGGATGGCGCCGGACGTTTCCAGGTTCGTGATGACCCGCTGGCTCAGATCGCTGCCGCCAACGCTATTTCTTCGGCCTGACATGGTGATTCTCCTGAAAGGAATCGATAGGATGTTGCACGGGGGTTTTCACGCCTGCCGCCGGGGCCGACGCTTGCGCGCCCTCCCCGGCGCCAAGGCCGTGATCGTTGGCCGGCGGCTGCGGCCGGCACCGGGGGAATGAGCGCTTCATGACTGGCGGCCGGGATCCAGTCCCAGCAGATCGAAAATGCTGATCTGGCCGCCCATGCGCACGAACAGCTCCTGATACAGCTCCACGGTGTTGAGCCGGCCCCAGTCGATGGCGCGGCGCACCAGATAGGGCACCGGACTGTGCGGTTCCAGCCGCATCAGAAATTCTGCCGCCGCCGCCAGATGGCGGTAGGCCTCGGCGCGGTCGGCGATGGCCTGGTCCAGGGTGGTGGCGCCGCCCAGCAGGGTGGCGGTTTCGGCCGCGGCAACCGGCAGCGCGGCGGCCGGAGCGCGGCCGCGCTTGGCCAGTTCCGCGGCCAGCCAGCCGCCCATGTCTTCGAGCAGACTGGCGAGCGCGCCCAGGCTCGGGCCGTCCTTGTTGAAGCGCTGTTCGAGCAGAGCTTTGAGCATGTCCAGCGCCGCCAGCGCGGCGGCGATCTGGGCGTAGCGCTCGCTGCAAATTTCACCCGGCGTGAGCGCCAGCGCGGCGGCGATTTCGGCCGGCACGATTTCGCCGTCCGCCGGCGCGCGCTGCCCGGCCACGGCACGCTGCTGTTCGCGCCGGTGCGCCAGTTCCCAGTCGGCCCAGCCGAATTCGCGGTTGCCGCCGGCCGCCGTGATGGGCACCTGGCGCAGCGGCGGCAGCAGGCGCGCATTCATCCAGCGGAAAATATTCCCGTGCAGTTCGTGGTCGCCGGCCGGATGCAGATCGTCCCAGTAGTCGCTGCACAGGCCATGCACCAGCACCAGGCCCGGCGCCAGCGCGGCAAAGCCGTGACGGTGCAGCGACGCTTCCAGCAGCCAGGCGGCGATCTGCAAATCCTTGCTGCGCGTCGCGATGAGGTCGGCGCACAGACGCAGCGAGCCGTCCCAGTCGGCGCGCTTCAGTTCGTGCTGCCAGATGCCCTGCGGCAGGCTGTCGTCGTCCTCGCGCCGCGCTTCCTGGATGGCGCGGTATTCGGGTCCGTGGCGCAGCGCCGTGCCGGCGCGCGCGGGCGCCTCGAAAGGGGCCAGCAAGGCGGCCAGGCCGTGCCCGGTGGCGGTGGAAAAAAACTGGTCGGCGCGGATTTGCAGGCTGTCGTCCATGGTGGGGTCCTCCTGGGTCAGGGGCTGTCCAGATTTGGCAGGGAAGTCGGGAATGCCGGCCAGATCAGACCGCCCGGCTGTTTGCGGTCGGATAGCTGCAGACTCATGTACAGGCGCGCGGTGGCGTTCTTGGCCGGACCGCTGCCGTCCATGGCCACCACCGGCACGGAAAATTCGAGCTGCTGCGTGAGCGGATCGAGCGGGTCGGCGCCACTGTCGGCGCGGTGCGTGGCGATCATGCGCAACAGCGCCCAGGGCCCTTCGTAGCCGAAGCTGGCCGATACGCCGGCCACCGCAAGTTGCGGCTGGCGGGTGTCGGCCACCGGCCGCCATATCGAGCCGCTGGCCCAATCCAGGCGCAGCGCGACGGGCTGGTTCCAGGACCAGTCCAGACTGGCCGGCTTGCCCGGGAACAGCAGCTGTCCGCCCGGTGCGGACAGGGTCCAGGCCAGCACCTGGTTGGCGCCGCGCGCCTGGCGCGGCAAGGTGTTGAAACGTACCGCCGCGGTAAGCGGCATGGCGGCCGGTGCCTGCGCCAGGTTGCCGAGGAAAAATGCCGACACCTGGTCCATCTGGTCCATGAAGGCCTTGAGCCGGGCCTGGCGCACCCGCGGCAGTCCGCCGGCCAGATTTTTCAGGTCGTCGCGGCGCGCCGCGTAATCGGCCAGGAAAGATTTGACGGCGAGCGGCGCGGCATCGCGTTCGGCACTTCCGGCGAACGGGAAGCGTCCGGCCAGTTCGCGCTCGAAGTGCGCCGCCAGATCGCGGTAGGACGCCAACAGCGGCGCGTCGTAACGATGCGTGCACATGTCGCGCAAATCGGCCAGCCGGCTTTTGCGCAAACGCGAAAACAGGTCGTTGCCGAAATCGGGCTGGGGAAAATCCGCCAGCTGTTTGCGGCAGCCGCTGTCGCTCAGACCCGGCAGCAATTTCACGAATACCGCCTCGAGATTGGCCACCTGCCCGGCCGGGTCCTTGAACTGCACGTAACGTTCCAGTTCGGCCACCGTGTTGTCCCAGAACACCGCGTCGGCTTCGTCGTCCCAGGGCCGCTCGGCATAGCCCTGGCTATTTTTCAGGAACGCCACGTACTGGCTGGCGTAGCCGGCCAATACGCGCGCGCGCGCCAGCTGGCGTGCCAGCCAGTCCTTGGTCACGGCCAGTTCGGGCGCGCCGGGAAAACCGCCGTCGGCGGGCGGGCCGGGGTCGTACAGGCGGCTCGTGGCGGCCAGCCCGCGCGCGCGCGCCAGTTCGTCCAAGGCGAGCCCGCGCGCGTACTGCGCGATGTCGCGGCCGGACACGGCAAATCCGAGCTGGGCGTAAAGGTCCAGCAGGTCCACCAGCGGCCCCACCGCGCCGGCGAAATCGGCGCTGGCGCGGGCCAGCCGCCTTTCGTCGGCCGACAGCCCATTCACGCCGGCCTGCACCACCAGCACGGGCGGCGGCAATTGCGCGGCGCTCATGCGCTCGCTCAGCACCGCCAGCAAATGCCGCCGTGCCAGACGGTCGAACAAGGCGCGCTTGCCCTCCGGACTGCCGGCCGGCGGCAAGCCGCGCGCCTTGGCGAAACTCAGGTACTGGTGGGCATAGCCGACCGCTTCGGTAAGCACCGCCGGATCCCAGCCGGCCACTTCGGGCAGGCGCTGAAAGCCGGTTTTGGGATTGATGCGCATATACGGCAGATCCGCCAGCGCCGCGATGCCGGTCAGTTCCGGCGCCAGGCTGTCGGCGAGGAACAGCTTGCGGTCCTGCAGCTTGAACAGCGGACCATAGGGCGCGGCGTGCATGGCGGCCAGGCGCAGCATGGCCTGGTCGAAACAGGCGCCGCTGGCAAGCCCGCTATCGATGTGCGTGAGCACCGCGCGGTAGGCGCTGCGCGCGCCCAGGGCGTCGCGATCGCTGCGCGAATCGCGCAACAGGTCGGCACAGGGATTGCGTTCGCTGTCGGCGCCCAGCCAGGATTCGCGCACCCAGTTCAGCCACCACAACAAATGCGCGGCGTCGGAACGCAACTGGCTGTCCTCGGCGCGGCGCGGCAATTCGGCCAGCAGTTTGGCGCCGGCGTCGAGTTCCTTGCTGACCGCGCCTTTCAGCGCGTCGAAACGGCGGCCGATATTTTCGGCGTATATCGTGCGCGCCTTGGGCGGCAGCGGCACCGGCGTGTCGTAGGTGAAAGCCGCCAGCGCCTGCGACAGGGCGCCGCGCTCGTGCTCGACTTCGGGCGGCAGCGGCCGGTCCAGGGCGTACACGGCGAGGTCCTTGAACGCGCGCAATATGGCCCGCATTTCATCCGAGCGGCCGGGCCGCGCGACCATCGCGAAGTGGTCGAGCTGGCGCTCCAGGTCGGCCACCTTGTGCAGGTAATCCAGGTACTCCTGCCGCGCCGGCGACAGGCTTTCGCCTTGCGCGCCGGCCGCTCTGGATACGAACGATGCCGGCGGCTGGGCCAGTTCCTGCGCCTTCTGCGCCATGCGGCAGGCGATGGCCGGCATGATCACGCCGCGGAACGCCTGTTCCGACAGTTCCTGCGCGCTTTCCTGCACCACCCGGTCATCCACCCAGGACAGCGGTATCGCGGCGTAGGCGGAGCGCGTTTGCAGCGGCGCCATGAGCTTCAGCAGCCGGTGCACGCGCGCGGCATCCAGGCAGCCGCCGCTGCCGGTTTCGCGGCTGGCGGCCTTGATGCCCAGCAAGGCATGGTCGAGGTCGCGCATCTGG
>JAEUNN010000240.1 GCA_016791085.1 Rhodocyclaceae bacterium
TCCACCACCACCACGCGGTAGCGTGTGCCGGAAACCAGGCCGCTGGTGTCGCTCACCAGGTCGCTCTTGTAGGTGACGATGTCGCCGTCGGCGAAGCCGTGCTCCGACGCGAAGGTGATACGGTCGGCGCCGGAATTCAACACCACCGTGGCGTCGAGCGCGAGTGCCATGCCGGTGCGTGGCGTGAGCGAACTGATCCCGCTGGACCAGTAGTTCGCCGCGCCGGAAAGGTTGACCAGCGACCCGAAAGTGATCGTATCCGCGTTGGGGTCGAGGACCACACCGTCGTCGAGCGCCACCGTGCCGCCGCCGCTGATGGCCAGCGAGTTGGTCCCGCTGGCCCAGACCGGCGCTTGCGGCTTCAGCTTGATGTTGAATTCGTCGGCCACGACGACGGTGTACTTGGCCCCATTGACGAGGCCGCTCGTGTCACCGCCGCCCAGCGTGCTGCTGTAGGTGACCAGTTGGTCGTCCGTGAAGGTATGGCCGGACTGCAGCTTGATGGTGAAGGCGTCCACCACGATGACGCGGTACTTGGCGCCCGCAACGAGATCGGTCGTGGCAGACGGCGTGTCGCTGTTGTAAGTCGCGATGTCGCCCTCGGCAAATCCGTGCGCCGTGGTGAAGGTGAGCGTATCGGCGCCGGCATTGAGCGCGACGGTGGCACCCGCGCCAGTGACCAGTGCGGCCTTGGCGCCCTTGTCGGTGGTGAGCGAACTCGTTCCGCTGGACCAATCCGCCGCCGTCAGATTGAGGGTGGTGCCCAAGGCGATGGAGTCCGTGGTGGTGTCCACCGCCACGTTGCCGTCGAGCGTCACGCCGCCGAGCGAGTTGGTGCCGCTGCTCCAGGGGTCGGCCGCCTTCAGGTCGACCACCTGGTCGGACTGTTTCAGGTCGGCGAAGCGCCTGTCGCCGTCGACCACCAGCGCGTTGTTGCCGCTGGCCCAGGGATTCAGCGCCAGCGCGAGGATGCCGCCGTCGTTGGCGAGCACGCTCACCCCGCCGCCGGCGTCGGTTGTCGAATCCGCTATCGTCGCCGTCGTGGTGCCGCCGATCTCGTTTTCCGCGAGCGCCAGCGACAGGCCCACGCCGACGGCGCCGGTACTGCCCACCGCCACCGAAACACTGGCCGCAACCAGCAAGGCGTTGATGGACGAGCTGTCGACCGCCAGGATGTTCACG
>JAEUNN010000262.1 GCA_016791085.1 Rhodocyclaceae bacterium
GGCGCGCACGGAACAATGCCAGCGCGAACTGCTGGAACAACGCAGCCGCATGCAGGCATACATCAGCCTGTCCACGCGCCATGGCAACAAGGTCGCCGCGGCCGAGGCGCGGCGCGAACAGAAAGCCGCCGACGAATTCGCATCCACGCGCTTTCGCGACAGCGAATCCACGCAGGAACCGGAAAGCCAGGGCTGAGCGGTCGCTGGCCGGCCACGCGCTCAAGCGCCGGACGGGGCCTCTGCGCCGGACGGGGCGTTTTGCCCCGTCGGCAACATTTCACAGCAGTTTGCAGCCGTTCCGCCGCCCATTCCTTGCCGTGGATTTTCGGCCCGCGGTGCATTGCGAACGCCCTATGACCAAGGACGCGCGATCGGCGCAGCGAACACCGTCACGCCGCAATCCCCTTGCGCCGCGCCGCCGCGCCCGCCATGCACCCATCCCGGCAGTAAGCCCCAACTGGCTCCAGGCCACGCAGCGAGCGCCTGCGCCCCGCATTGCCGCTGGAACGCAACTTGCTGTCTCATCGGCATATAGCCCCCAAGGACCTAGCGATGCCAGAACTTAGCCCTGCTCCCGTCAGTCCGGTGCTCCCGGTCGTCGCGCGGCCCGAGCCCGATCGAGACGGGGCCGCCCAAGCCGATCCGCAATTCGCGGCCATGTTCCAGCTTGCCGGTAGCCAGGGCGCGCGGCAACGGGCCAAGGACGCAGGCGCCGGCACGGCGCCCGCGCAAAACCCCTCCGACGCCGCCGCGCCCGCGCCGGACGCCGCGCCGGCTCAGGACTTGCTGGCCATGTTGTCGCAACAGGCGGTATTTCCGCCGCCCGCGGCACTGCCCGGACAAATGCCGGATGCACTGCCGGCCGGCGCCGCCAGCGCATCCGAAGCGGCGGCCCTCGCCGCCACGGCCGGCCTGGCCGCGTCTCCCGCGCCCGTCGTATCCGCGCTGCCGCCGGGTACGGCCGGCCTGGCTGCGGATGCAATTACCGCCGGCAAAATTGTGCCGGCAGAACTTGCCGCCGGCACGGCCGCCGGCGCGGCCATGGCAAATGACTCGGCGCCCGCAGCGGCCCCGGCCGACGTGCCGGACTTCGCTACCCTGTTCGCCAAATTCGCCGGCCAGTCCGGCGCGGACGGTTCCGGCGCCGAACACCTCGGCCGCCATGGCGCGAGCGCGCCGGCCGTCGGCGACACGGACGGAGCGCAAACGGTCCAGAGCAAATTCGCCGCCCCCGGCAGTGCCGGGCCTGAACTCGACATGCGCGCCGAAGCTGCGGTGCAAGCCGCCGTGCCGGCCACGCCGGGCGAGTTGGCCAGCGCCGCAACGGGCCAGCAGCCGGCGCCCGTCGCGGCGCCACTCGCGCATGCCGCCCAGCCCGCCGCCGCGCACGCGGCGGCGCCCGAGCCGCCGCCGCAAATGCCGCTGGCCTCGTCGTTCGGCACGCGCGCCTGGAACGAAGACGTCGCAACCCAGCTCGCCTGGATGGCCAACCGCCACGAAGCCCAGGCGGACTTGGTGCTGAACCCGCAGCACTTGGGCCGCATCGAAGTAAGCCTGACGGTACAGGGCGACGTCGCACACGCGTTTTTCACGAGCCCCCATGCGGCCGTGCGCGATGCGCTCGAACAGGCGCTGCCGGAACTGCGCGCCATGCTGGCCGATGCCGGCGTGACGCTGGGGCAAACCCAGGTCGGCGCGGAAAGTTTTGCGCGCCAGAGCGGCTCCGGCTCGGCCGAAAAATCCGGCGGCCGCACGCGCGGCGGCACGGACCAGCCGGCCGAAATACTCGCAGCGGCCGTGCCGACCCGGCGCGGTGCCGGGCTGGTGGACCTGTATGCCTGAACGGCGCCATGGACCGCCCGAAACTTCCGCCACGGCCATGACTGAGCCCTGGTTCGGCCCGCGCTACCCCGCCCGGGCGCTGGAAATACACAGGAACGCTAAATACAGCGCCGTTTGAGTCGTTATTTCCCGCATGCTCGCGCCGCGCGCGCTGGCAAAGTTCTATTGCACGCAAGGAAACGACATGGCAAAAGCAGCAGCAGCACCCGCTCCGGCCGCCGCCGGCGATGCG
>JAEUNN010000278.1 GCA_016791085.1 Rhodocyclaceae bacterium
GCGAACATGTGTGAATCCGGTCCTTACTTGTTGCTCTGTTTCGTCGTATTGGCCAGCGCTTCGAGTTGCGTCGTCAGGAAGCTGGCGGTTTTCTGCATGCTCGACACGATCGAGTCCATGGCATTGAATTGGGCGCGGTAACGTTTTTCCACGGCGTCGAGGCGTATGGTCAGTGCGTCGCGCTGGCGGTCGATGTTCTTGACCTGGTTGTTCAATCCTTCGGTACGGCTGGTCAGGATGCCGCCGGTACCCAGCGCCTTATCCACCATACCCACGAATGCGCTTGCCAGTCCGTTGCCGGTGCCGTTGCCGCGGAACAGCGCGGCGGCGGCGCCGCTGGTGATGGCCTGGTCCAGCTTGCTGCTATCGACTTGCAGCGTACCATCCTTTTGCAGCGCAATACCGATCGAAGAAAGCGTGCTGGAACCGCCTATTTCGCGCAATGCCGTCGAGGACAGATTTTGCTGCAGCGACAGCATGGTGCCTTCACCCTGCAGTAGCGCGGCCTGTTTCGTGTCGGCGTTGTAGGCGGACAGATTCTTTACGGTAGTGATGGTGTCGTTGTACGCCTTCACGAAGGCCTGCACGGCGCTCACGGTGGAACCGTTGTCGCGCGACACGGTAAGCGTGGTGGGACTGCCGCTATTGGTTTTGAACAGGTTCACCGTGACGCCGTCGATCAGGTCGGTAACCGTATTGGACGAGCGCGTGATGCTGAGGTTGTCCAGCTTGAACTGCGCGTCGCGCGCGGCCAGTTGTTCGGTAAGCCGCGTGGTGCCGCCGGTCGAGGCGTCATACACCAGCTGCGACAGTCCGGCGGCATCGGTATTGTTGCCGTCGTCGTCGGTGGTGGTGACGCGCAGGGCGTTTTTGGCGCCGGTGTCGTCCGAGGTGAGCAGCAGCCGCGAACTTGATCCGTCATTCACGATGCTGGCGGTCACCCCGGCTTTGGCGCCGTTAATCGCGTCGCGTATGCCGGCGAGGGTATTGTTGTTTGAATCTATCGTGAGCGTAAGTCCGCTCTTGGCGCTGTTGGCGGTGAAACTTCCGGCCGAATAGGTGCCGAAGTCGATTTGCAGGGTGCCCGTCCCGACCGTGGCGGTGCTGCCGGAAAAATTGCCGGATACGAGTTTCTGCGCCTGTGCGAGCTGGGTGATTTCGAGCGAATACGAGCCTGGTACGGCGCTGGTCGTGGCGCCGACGCCGGCCACCGTGGAATCGGCAATACTTGCCCGGCGTCCGGCAAAAGTTGCCGTCAGTTGCAGCGCGCTGGCCGCCGTCTTCAATTGCGAGAACGCGCCCTTGACCGAACCGTAGGCGGAAATTTTTGCCTGTACGCCGGCTTCACGGGTAGCCAGCACCGTGATCGGCCGCCGTTCCAGCGACATGAGCTGGGTAACCAGCCCGTTGATGTCCAGCCCCGAACCCAAGCCGGGGGATGATATGGTTGCCATGCTGCCTGGCCCTGGTTCAGGCCTTGCCCTGGATCAATTTACCCTGGGCCTTGCCGACCGAATGAATGAGATCGAGTATCTGTTCGCTGGGAATCTGGCGCAGCACCTTGTTGGTCGCCGTATCGACGAGCTTCACGATGGTACGGCCGGTTTCCCTGTCTATCGCCAGGAGCAAATTCTGCGCCAGTGGTTCGACCTGTTTGCGCAGTTGATCTACCGCGGCTTCCAGGTCTTCCTGCGACAGCGACTTGGTTTGTTCGGATTTGGTTTCGGCAGATGGCGCAGCCGATGGCGTCGCGGACGGCTGTGCGCGCACAGTCGCAGCGCCGCTGTTCTGGGGCAGCGCCGCTGGCCCCAATGCGTTGATATCCATCGCTATAAGTCCTCAGGCGTGAGAGCGCGGCGCCCGCGCGGGCGCCGCGTCATTTCCCTGTACTATCAGCCGAGCAGCTTCAGGACTTGCTGCGGCGCGGAGTTGGCTTGCGCCAGCATGGCCGTACCGGCCTGTTGCAGTATCTGCGCGCGCGACAGGTTGGCGGTTTCCGCCGCGAAGTCGGCATCCTGGATGCGGCTGCGTGCGGCCGACAGGTTGTCGGACGTGGTCTGCAGGTTGCTGATCGAGGACGTGAAGCGGTTCTGCAGGGCGCCCAGGTCGGCACGCGCGTTATTCACGGTCTGCAACGCGGCGTCGAGGGTCTGGATCGCGGTCTGCGCGCCGGCCACCGTGGTGAGGTCCAGGGTCGCGACGCCCGCACCGACGGTTACCGTAGCCGACTGATCCTGCTCGATGAAGCCCAGCACGGTGTTCGCAGTGCCTGCGTCGGCGGTGGTCGTCGCAGCGGCGACAGCCGAGTCGCCAGCCGTGGAGCCGCCCGTGCCGCCCGGATCGTCGTCGATCACGATGTCCTGACCGGCATTCAGGATGAGGCTTGCCGAGTCCTTGTCGAAGCTCGCGACCACCCCGGTCTGCTGGGACTTGGCGTTGATCGCCTTGACCAGATCTTCGCCGTTCTTCGTGACATTGGTGCCGGTGGTGCCGGTGAAGCGCACGCCATTGATCGAAAAATCGTAGGCGCCGCCGGTACCGGTTACCGTCGAACTTACCGAGGCCTGGTCCATCGCCGCCGTGCCGCCGACCTGGATGCCATTGGCGGAGGTCGAGGACAGGGATACCTTGCCGAACGCGAAAGTGTCGTCGGTGAGGCCGGTGTCGCCCATGGTGCCGTTATGGATTTCGATGTTGCGGCCATCCGCGGCGGTAAGCGTGAGCGCATTGCTGCTGGTGTCGTAGGCTGCCGTCACGCCGGTCTGCACCGACTTGGCATTGATTGCCGCGGCCACCGCGTTGGCATTGGCGTTGGCATCGACCGTGCCGGTGATGCCGCTGATGGTGACGCCATTCAAGTCGAAACTGAAGGCGCCGCCGGCCGTGCCGACCGCGGCACCTTGTATCGTGGTCGCGCCCACCGTGGCGGTAACGCCGGTCTGGCCGCTCACGGCGTTGATGGCGGCCGCCTTGGCGATCGCGCTGCCGTCGGAAAATACCGTCGACACGCCATCGCTGGTGGTGGCGCCGACGGCGATGCCATTGAGCGTCAGCGCACCGGCGTACAGACCGCCCACGCCGGAAAAGCCGGAACTCGAGTTGGTCTGGTCACCGATGGTCGCACCGGTAATGGTGGTGGAGAAGCTGGAGGTCGAACCTACGCCCAGCGCGTTGGCCTGCATGTTGCCGATCGAATTGATCGTGATGGTCTGGTTCGCATTCGCGCCGACCTGGAAGCCCGCGTTGGCAAACGTGCCGTCGAGCAGACTCACGCCGTTGAAATTGGTTTGCGAGGCGACGCTATTGATCTGCTGCACCAGCTGCGACACTTCTTTTTGCAGCGAGGCGCGGTCGGTCGCGCTGTTCGATGCGTTGGATGCCTGCACGGCCAGTTCGCGCATGCGTTGCAGCGAATCGGCGATATTCGATACCGCGCCTTCGGCCGTCTGGGCCAGGGAAATGCCGTCATTGGCATTGCGCACGGCCTGGTTCAGGCCGCGGACTTGCGAAGTCATGCGCTCAGCGATCGCGGAACCGGCGGCGTCGTCTTTCGCGCTATTGATGCGCAGGCCCGAGGACAGGCGCTGCAGCGCGGTCGTCAGACTGGCTTGCGACGAATTCAGATTGCGCTGGGCCGTCTGCGACGAAATGTTGGTGTTGATCATGGATGCCATTTCGGTACTCTCCTCAAACTGGTTGATCGGTTCCGGCAGCATGTTGCGCACTATTTGGTGCGTAGCGATGTTGTCGCCGTCATGCACCTTTACGGAGCTTTGTCAGCAAGCTTTAGGCCGGTACTGGCCGCAACGTGAAAAATGTGCGCAAACGCATATCCGGCGCTTGCGAGCACATGGGCCTGGAGCGGGCCGGGCCGGCACGTGCCGATGAGAATGCGGGCAGGCGCGCACCACGACCCGGGCGCGTGCCCGGCCGGCACCGGCGCAAAGTGGCTTCAGGCCGGCAGGGGAGAGGATTCGACGCGATTGCGGCCGGCCTGTTTGGCCCGGTACATGGCCGCATCGGCGCGTTCCAGCGCGGCGTCGCGCTCTTCCGCGGCGCCAACCGGGGTTACGCCGGCCGAAAAGGTGATCAGCACGCGCTCGTTATTGGCGAGGAACAGGCGCCGCGTAAGTTCGCGCTGCAGCCGCACCAGCACGCTGGAGGCGGCTTCCAGCTCGGTATCCGGCAGCAGGATCACGAATTCCTCGCCGCCGTAGCGCGCCAGCACGTCCTGCGGGCGCAGGCATTCGCGCACGGTTTGCGCGAGGTGCACGAGCGCGGCGTCGCCGGCGCGGTGGCCATAGGTGTCGTTCAGTCGCTTGAAGTTATCCAGGTCTATCACCGCCACGCACAAACTCGCGCTGCGGCGCCGCGCGCGTTGCTGTTCGCGCTCGAATGTTTCGTCCAGGCCCTTGCGGTTGAGCGCCCCGGTCAGCTGGTCGTGCCGCACCATGGCGCTGGCTTCCGCCAGTTCGCGCTGCAGGCGCGCAATTTCGCGCTCGGCCTGTTCGACGCGTTGCTGGCGATCGAGCATTTCGTCGTGCGAAGTCTGGACGGATATTTGCATGGCACGCGTTTCGCCCAGCACTTCCTGCACCAGGCCGGCCAGGGTATCGACGTTTTCCGCGCGCCCTATGCGCTGCGCGAAGCCGCCCAGTTTTTCGGAATATCCGGCGGTGGAGCGGGTGAAGCCGGACAGGTGTTCGATGAAGCCGGCCAGCATGGCCTTGATGTTGTCCTTGGCTTCCTTGAGGTTGTCGCGCAGGGCGCTTTGTTTGAGCACCACGTCCTTCAGGCGCCGCTCGACATCTTCCAGGTGCTGCTGATTCAGCGGGCGGCTCAGCAAATCGCCCAGCATGGCCATCTGCCCCTGCAGCCACTGGTCGTCGCCGACCAGTTCGGCGACGTTCTGGACGATCAGGCGCAGCACCGACTGCAAGGTTTCCTGCAGTTCGCGCCGCTCCGCCGACACCCATTGCACGCGGTAAGCCAGCTCGCGAAATTCGCCGCGGCGATCGGCAATGTCCTGTGCCTGCGTGGCTTCGCGCACATAGCGAGCAAGACGCAAAGTTTGCGAGTGCAATTCCGGCGTGTCTTCGAGCAGTTGCCCGAGCACGCGCTCCAGCAAATCCGCCAGCGCGTCGCGCAGGTCGGCGAATTCGGCTTCCGGCATGCCGCTGTTGGCGCTGTCGGCGCTCACCTGCGCGGGCTGGGCGTTCCAGGTGCGCAGCATGCCCAGCAGGCGCGGATAGAGCTGGTCACCGTCCGTGCCGCCGGACTGTACGACTTCGTCCAGGTCGCGTTTGCGCGCATCGCCGTCGCCCGCCAGTGCGGCCGTCACCACTTCGCGCAGCAGGTGACCCCAGTTGCGCGTGCGCTCTATCTTGCGCACGGTCAGTTCGCGCAATACCGCGGCGATTTCCGGCCAGCTGCGGGTCTGCACGGCGGCATCCAGCATGTTGGCGGCTTCCAGCTGTTCCGGCGTGGCGCGCGGCATGGACGCCGCGACGTGCTTCAAAGCACGCTCGGGAAACGCGTCGGTGGCCGGCGTACCGGAAATTTCGTGGTACAGCGAACGGTAATTGTCGGGTGTGGGCGGAATTTTGCGCACGGCGAGGCGCCGCAGCGCTTCACGCGCGACATCTGAAGGTTGCGAGGTGTCCGCCATGGGAGGTCGAATGGGAGCCGGTTCTGCTGCTTTTACGGCCTGCCGGTGGCAGTCTTGAGCCCCCGCGACGGCGCTTCCGTGACGCGCTAGGCGCAGCGGGCGGCAGCGCGCCGGCCTGCCTAGGGCCGCGCCCGGCCCGGCCGCCAGGAGGGGCGGATGCGGCCGGCGGACTATTCGACCAGGCCGTGTTTCATGGCGTAATGGGTCAGTTCGGCGTTGTTCTTGAGACCCATTTTTTCCAGCAGGCGGGTGCGATAGACGCTTACGGTCTTGACCGAGAGGTTAAGTTCTTCGGCGATCGAAGACAGGTTTTTGCCCGAGGCGATCATGCACAGCGTCTGGTATTCGCGATCGGACAATTGTTCGTGCGGCGGCTTGTCGGTGTCCTTGGTGATGGCATCGGCAAGTTCCAGCGCCAGCGACGGGCTGATGAATTTTTTGCCGCTCGCCACCTGGCGCAGCGCCGTCACGAGTTGCTCGGGCGCGCTCTGTTTGGTCAGGTAGCCCGAAGCGCCGGCCTTGAGCGCGCGTATCGCGTATTGGTCTTCCGGATGCATGGACAGCACCAGCACCGGCAGGCGCGGAAATTCCTTGCGCACCAGCTTGAGCGTATCGATGCCGTTACGTACCGGCATGGAAACGTCCAGCATCAGCAGATCGAATGCGTCCTGGCGCAATTTCTGCATGCACTCCACGCCATCCTCGGCTTCGCCGGCAACTTCGAATTCCTCGGCATCGGCCACGATCTGGCGCAAACCATGACGCACGATGGCGTGGTCGTCGGCTATCAGTATGCGAATTTTTCCCATGTGCGGATTCTATGCTGCCCGGCGCCGGCCTGCACGGCGGACGATGGTCCGGAACGGATCCGCCTGCAAAGCCTGCATGAGTACGGAGGCCGGCTGGTCCGGGCGCAAAGCCTGGGCGCGCAGCATTGCGCGCAGGCCGGGCTAGGCCAGGTCCGCTGGGTTCCCCGCCTGAGCCGTGCCGGCTTCGGCCGACATTTCGTCGGGTAGATGCACGCTGATGCGCGTGCCGCCTTCGGCGCGCCGTTCGACCTGGAAGCGCCCGCCCAGACTGGCCACGCGCTCGCGCATGCCGCGCAGGCCAAAAGATTTGGGCTTGGCGAGGTCGGTATCGGCGACACCGCGCCCGTCGTCGGCAATTTCCAGCAGCAATTCGGCATTTTCGCGGCAGAAACGCACTTCGACCTGGCTTGCCGCGGCGTGCTTGAAGGTGTTGTTGAGCGATTCCTGAAAGATGCGGAACAGCGCGATGGACGCGGAGTCGGTCAGTTCCACGTCGTAATCGACACACAGCATGTGGCAGGCGATGCCGGTGCGCTGGGAAAAATCTTCGCCCAGATTTTCCAGCGCCGCCTGCAGGCCGAATTCCTTCAGTATGCCGGGGCGCAGTTCGCTCGCCACGCGGCTTACCGTGGCGATGGCGTCGGCGCACATGCTTTCCATGCGGCGCATGCGTTCCGACAGGTCGGGACGGTCGCGCGGCAATTTGGCCGCCAGCAGCGCCACTTCAAACCGCAAGCCGACCAGAATGCCGCCCAGTTCGTCGTGTATGTCGCGGGCGATGCGGGCGCGCTCTTCTTCGACGGCCACCTGCAGATACGAGGACAGTTCGGCCAGTTGCTGGCGGTTCGCCAGCAGTTGCGCCTCGACCTGCTTGCTCTGCGTGATGTTGGATACTATGCCTTCCCAGATCGGCAGCCCGGATTCGAGCTGGCGCGGGCTGGAACGCAGGTTGATCCACTTCATTTCGTCGTTGCGCAGGCGTATGCGGCCTTCCCAATTCACCGTGGCGCCGCTTTCCGCGGACAGGCCGAGGGCGCGCTGCAAGGACGCACGATCTTCGTCGAACAGCAGGGCCAGGAAGCATTCCGGCTTGCCGATCAGGTCGGACGGGCGCAGGTCGAGCAGGGCGGAGCTGCCTTCGCTCACATACAGGAAACGCCAGGTGCCGCGCGGCTCGATCA
>JAEUNN010000282.1 GCA_016791085.1 Rhodocyclaceae bacterium
CTGGCCCCGCATCGCGACGACAACACCAAGCCGCTGCGCATGATCATCATGGGCATACCGAATTGCGGCAAATCCACGCTCATGAATGCGCTGCTCAAGCGCCGTGTGGCCGCGGTCGGCGACGAACCGGCGGTCACCAAGTCGCAACAGACGCTGGACCTGGGCAGCCGCATGACGCTGACCGACACGCCCGGCCTCATGTGGCCGCGCATAGATCATGACAGCGACGGCTACATGCTGGCGGCCAGTCACGCCATAGGCCGCAACGCGGTCATAGACGAAGAGGTGGCGGTATTTCTGGCCACTCTCATGGGCGCGCGCTACCCGCAGTTGCTGGCCGCGCGCTACGGCACGGATGCCGCCGAGGCGGACGGACATCGTCTGCTCGAAGCCGTGGCGCGGCGGCGCGGCTGCCTGCGCAAGGGTGCGGGCGGCGGGCTGGATCTGGAAAAGGCCGCGCTCATCCTGCTGACCGATTACCGCAGCGGTACACTGGGACGCATCAGCCTCGAAACGCCCGCCACGCGCGCGGCCATGCTGGCGGCGGACGAAATGGCGACGGGCACGGCGCAGGCCGTTACGCCGGCCGCGGCGGAAGCCGATCTGGCGCCGGACGGCGGCGGCAAGGCGCCCCTCAATGCCGATCACGGCGGCGAGTAGGCCCATCCGGGCGGCCGGCCCCAGGGCAGCCGTGACGATGCGGCCCGCCTGCACGCGCCGGCAGGCTAGCATCCAATATCAGAGGGGAAGTTTGCGCCGGCGCACGGCGTGAATACTGGATCTGGAGGAAAACTCATGGCCGGCGAACTTTGCACGAAAAGCTGCACACCTTGCCGCGGCGGCATCCCGCCGCTCGACGCCGCCGCCGCCGCGGCCTTGCAGACGCAGGCCCCGGAGTGGAAATTGCAGGACGAGGCGCACCGCATCGAGCGCAGTTTCCGCCTCAAAAATTTCCGCAGCGCGCTGGATTTGGTCCAGCAGGTAGGCGAACTGAGCGAAACCGAAGGTCACCACCCGGACATCAGTTTCGGCTGGGGTTATGTGACGGTATCGTTGATGACCAAAAAAATCCGCGGCCTGCACGAAAACGATTTCATCATGGCGGCCAAAATCGACGCGCTCGCGGCAGCCGCCGGCATAGGCGATCAACCCTGACCGGCGTGCGCCGCGGCGGCCCCGGCCCGGCACGGCGACGGCGGCGACCCGCGCCATGCGCGACCTGTTCGACGCGCAACTAATCAATGGCGCCTGGGGCGATCCCGGCCTCTATGTCGATTTTTGCGACGAGCGGCGTGCCCTGCTGTTCGACATCGGCGACCTATCGCGCTTGCCGCCCAGAAAGCTCATGCGCCTCACGCACGTATTCGTGAGCCATGCGCACATGGATCATTTTTCCGGCCTGGACCATCTGCTGCGCGTGGTACTGGGCCGCAAGGATCGCATCGTGCTGTACGGCGGGCCGGGCTTCATCGAGCGCGTGGAGCACAAACTGCAGGCCTACACCTGGAATGTCGTACAGCGCTATGCCGTGGAACTGGTGCTCGAGGTGCGCGAACATCGCGCGGAAGGCGGCACCCGGCGCGCGCTGTTTTCCAGCCGCAATGGTTTCGAGCGTTGCGACCTGCCGCCCGCGGCGCAGCCGCAAGGCGACGTGCTGCACGAAGAACACACTTTCCGCGTGCGCGCGCGCAGTCTGGACCATGGCATACCTTGCCTCGCGTTCGCGCTCGAAGAACGCGCGCGCGTGCGCATCGCCAAGGACCGCATGACCCAGCTCGGACTGGGTCCGGGTGCCTGGCTGCGCGAATTGAAGCACGCCCTGCTATCCGGTGCGCCCGGCACGACCAGCCTGCAAGTAGCCTGGCAGAACCGCGACGGCCGCCATGCGCGCAATTGCCGGCTGGACGAATTGCGCGACATCGTGCTCGACGTCGTCCCGGGGCGGCGCATCGGCTACGTGACCGACATCCGCGATACGGAAGCCAATCTGTCCGAACTGCAACAACTGCTGGCCGGCGCGGACCGGCTCTATATCGAATGCGTGTTCCTGCAGGCCGACGCCGCCCACGCCGCGCGCAAACACCATCTGACCGCGCATCAGGCCGGCACGATCGCGGCGAAACTAGGCGTGCGCGCCGTCGTGCCTTTCCATTTTTCGCCACGCTATGAAGGCCGCGCGGCCGAACTGGAAGCCGAAATGCTGGCCGCCTGGCGCGCCTGATGTCCGGCCGGCGCGCCGTGGCGCTGACGCCGCCGGACCTCGCCAAGGCACGTCACGGTACCCGCCTGAACGCGGTGCTTGCGCATCCGGTTCTAACACCACCCGATCCCGTGCCACACCGGCGCTGCGTTCTTGCGGCTGGCGCCTGCATTGGCAATGCGCGCCGGCGCCCAAGCGCGGTAAAGCGTGCCGCGCAGCTTACGCGCGCCCCGCGCGCATCGGCGCTGTCGCGTCGGGGGATTTGGCGCCGCGGCCGGCCGGCGCTCCCGGCATGCCCAGTTCCTGCCGCAGCAGGTCGATACAGGGGATGGGCAGCGTCAGTTGCCCGAGCAGTTCGAGATGCAGGCGCGCCAGCGCGAAATCGCTTTTGGCGCGCGCAAGTATGGCTTCGATGCCGTGCCGGTAACTTGCCACCGGCACGCGATGCACGGGTAGGCCGGCATCCGCAAGTTGCGCGACACCACCATCCACGAACAGGCGCGCGATCGGCGCGAGGATGCGCGCGGCGTCCTGCCAGCGCGCCAGCGCGCCGAATATTCCGGCCATTTCGAGCGCCGCCATAAGCGCGCGCGGGCCGCCCGACAGCGCTTGGAGGCATTGCAGCGCCGGCTCGATTTCAGCACGCTGCATGTGGATGCGGTAGCGATTCCATGCGCGCTCGGCGGCGAGTTGGCGCCGCCGTTCGGCAAAATGCGGCGCGAGCGGATCAGTAAGGCCCATTTCGGCAAGTTGCGCGGTCCACGCAGCGACTTGGCCGCGTGCCGGCTCAGGGTCGGCCGGGTGCAACGGCATGGCCGGATGCGGCGCGGGCAAGAGCGGCGCGCGCTCGGGCATTAGCGATACGCCCGGCCAATGCGGTGGCGGCGCGAGCCCGCAGGCGGCGAGCAGCGTGGGTGCGATGTCGAGCACGGTGGCGCGGCGCGGCTCGGCAGCCGCGCCGTCCCCCGCGAACAGCCACCAGCCTTCGGGCCGTAATTCCGGCGCCGGCCGTCCTTTTACCCCCAGGCCGGCGGCGCGGCACTGCGCTTCCATCTGGAAACCGTGGGTGCTCGCCACCAGCACGCGGGCCTGCGCTCCGGCCAATTCCACGATGCGCCCCAACAGCAGGTCGAACACGCGGCAGGCGCCGCTCACGACGCCCCGATACAGCGCGAAATCCGCTTCGCTTATCGCGGCCAGACGCGGCGGGTGGTAAGCCAGAAAGCCGCGCGCCAGATCGGCAAGCAGCGGATAGCGTATGAACGCCACGGCCGTGTTCTGTTCTTCCAGCAACCAGGTGGCCGCGTTGTGCAGACTGAAACTGCGCGCCAGCGCCACGGCCACGAATGCCGGACGGCGATCCGAGCGCGGGTCAATGGACGCCAGCGCCGGGATGAGCGGGCCCAGCGCACCGGCATCCAGGCTTTCCGGATGCACGCGCAATTCGTTCGCCAGGTCTGTATCGTCCGCGTCGAACCCGTACAGCAGCGCATCGTCCATGTCGCGCCAGCGGCCGCCCTCGCGGTATTTACCGGGATAGGCGCCGCTCACCACCTTGCCCGGCCCGCGCGCCGGGTGACTCAAGGGCAAGCCGACGCGAAACTGTTCGATGCCGGCCGCCGCCAGATAGTCCCATACCGCGGGCACGGCCAGCGAGGCGCTATCGACCGGCTGCACGCCGCCATCGGCGTCGTCTTCCTGTGCGGCGGCGAGGACGCCGTGGCGGTCCGGCCACAAGCCGGTCACGAGCGTGGCCCAGCAGGCCGGCGCGCAGTCCGACAACACCGGCGTGAGCGGACCGTGGCAGCCGCGGCGCATCAGCGCGGCAAGATTGGGCATGAGCCCCGCCGACACCAGCGGCAGGAACAAGGCCAGATCCAATCCG
>JAEUNN010000288.1 GCA_016791085.1 Rhodocyclaceae bacterium
TTTTCCGGCCGGCGGCATCGTGGAAAAGGTCGGGCACGCGCCATGGTCGAGCACGCGCGGTCCGTCCGCCGTCTTTTGCACCCCTGCTGCACCAACATCTTCTCGCCATCAAGCGCTGCGTTGGCGCCCCAGGCGTGCCAAGCGGGGGGTTGATCGCCTGGCATGCGCTTGCGCCTGCAGTAGAGGGGGATTGCGCGCTTGATCGCACTCGCGGGCCGGCGCCGACCGGGAGCATTCGCGCATCGGCGCTATGCGGGCGCAATTTGCTGTAGGCCATATCTATGTCATCGCTAGGATGGCCAGTACTACTATTGGAACCACCTAGCCGCTCTCGGGCGGCACGGCAGTGGGGGATGGTGCGGACGGTCGGGCTGTGCGCGCCGCTGGCTTCGCCTCCCACATCGCGCCGTGCGCCCGCCGCGACGTCAGCGCCATCTTCGGGAATCCGCCATGAGAATCTCTACCGTCTCCAACCGCAAGTCCTTCAAGCCCTCCGCCTTGTTCAACCGGCTGTGCGAGGCGATCGCCGGCTGGAGCGGGGGAGGCCGGACGCGCCGCAGCAAGGTACCGGTGAGTGTGCCGCGGCGGGGCTTCGGGCTGGAAAGGATGGAGCCGCGCGTGTTGCTGTCGTCGATGGTCTATGGCGATCCGACGGCAATTCCGACGCCGTCCGGCCTGGACGACGTTGGCGACTACGTCAGCGCCGTGACCGCGACCACCTTCACGCTGAAGGCGGAGAGCGACTCGGGCGGGTTGTGGTGGCGGCTCTACGGTACGGGTCTTGACGGAACGGGCACGCCGACGCAGGTCGCGCAGTTGCAGATTTCCAGCGCGGCCGATCTGGACCTCGACCTGAAGCGCGACGATCTCGGGCTGGCCAACGACACGATCAGCCTGATCGACTTCATCGGCGACACGATCAGCGCCGACCTCGACAGCTTGAGCGTGCTGGAGGCCACCTACGGCGGCCAGACGATAGACATCGACTTTGCCGGCGGCAAGGACATCGACGCGGGGGCCATCCTGGGGCTGGGCGCGCTGCCGGGCGGCCTGACGAACGACAAGTTCGTGCTGATGGGCGATGGCGGTTCGTTGAACCTGGGCCTCAAGGTGCATGCCAGCTCGGACATCGCCAACGAGCAGGACGCCGATGGCGTGAGC
>JAEUNN010000311.1 GCA_016791085.1 Rhodocyclaceae bacterium
TATCAGCTGGCCGCAGGCCTGGGTTTCGCCATGTTCGCCCTGCCGTGCCGGGATTGGCTGTTCCAGAGTGCGCACCGGCGCGCGCTGGTGGCAAACAGCGGCTATTCGGGTGTGGCGCGCGGCATCGAGGTGGAAGCCGAGGGCTTGCGCGAATTTGGTCCGGACTGCGAATCCTTTACGCGCTGGAGCGCCATCGAAACCGTACTGGACGACCGCGACTGCGTGCTGCTGTGCGTGAATGGCCTCACGTTCTGCCCGGTTCCCGACGCGGCATTCGCGGACCGCGCCGAAAGGGATGCTTTCGTGAAGCACGTGCGGAGCCAGATTGCAGCAGCGCGCCACCGCCCGGCACAAATCGTATCCAACGGTACGAATGCCGTCGTGGCGATGCCGCCGGCGCGCCGCCGCACCGGCAGCGGCGACTGAACGCCGACTCGGGTCAGCGCAGAAATTCCTTGCTGATGGCGCGGAACTCGTTGGTTCCGGCGCGCCGCAGCCATTCGAACGCAACCATTTCGCGCGTCACGATTTCCGCGCCATAGGCGCGCATGCGCTCCAGCGCAAATTGTTTGGAGCGCGGCTCGCGCGAACCCACGGCGTCTTCGACGACAAACACCTGACGTTCCGGGCTTATAAGTTCCAGCACGGTTTGCAGCACGCAAACGTGCGACTCTACCCCGGCCACCACGATTTGCGCCCGGTCGACGCCGGCCGCCGGCACGCACCCGGCCGCCACGCACGAAAAGTGCTCTTTGGTTACGATGTTCTGTGGCGCCAGCAGAGCCGCCAGATCGGCGTGGGTATGGCCCAGGCCTTTGGGATATTGTTCGCTCGCCAGCACCGGAACGCCCAGCTTTTGCGCGATCTGCAGCAGCCAGATCGAATTGTCGAGTACGCGCTGCCAGTCGTCGATGTGCGGCAGCAGGCGCTCCTGCAGGTCTATCAGCAATAGCAGCGATTCATCGCGGCTCATCAGCATTTGCATATCCTCCCGGCCCAATCCGGCAAGCGCCTGGCTCGCGGCGGTGTGCCGCCCTGCCTGGCGGCCGGTTTGCGGCCATCAGCTTGCGAGTTCCGAGCGCGCGCGGAAATATTCGAGCGCCTCGGGGTTGGCCAAAGCTTCCACGTTCTTGACCGGTTCGCCATGGACGACCTTGCGTACCGCCAGTTCCACGATCTTGTTGCTTTTGGTGCGCGGTATGTCCTGCACCTGCAGCACCTTGGCCGGCACGTGGCGCGGCGTCGTGTTGTCGCGTATGGTGCGTTTGATGCGGTCGGTGAGCGCATCGTCGAGCACCAGTCCGTCGCGCAAACGCACGAACAGCACCACCCTTACGTCATTGTGCCAATCTTGCCCGATCACGATGGATTCCAGCACCTCGGGCAGTTTTTCCACCTGACGGTAAATTTCCGCCGTGCCTATGCGCACCCCGCCGGGATTGAGCGTGGCGTCCGAGCGCCCGTAAATGATGAAACCGCCATGTGCGGTCTGTTCGCAGAAATCGCCGTGGCACCAGATGTTCTCGAAACGCTCGAAATAGGCCGCCCGGTATTTCGAGCCGTCGGCGTCGTTCCAGAAGCCGACCGGCATGACCGGGAAAGGTTTGGTGCATACCAGTTCGCCCTTCCGTTCGCGCACCGGCGCGCCGTCCTCGTCATACACCTCGACCGCCATGCCCAGGCCGCGGCACTGGATTTCGCCGCTCCACACGGGCAGCACCGGGCTGCCAAGCACGAAACAGGACAACAGGTCGGTGCCGCCGGAAATCGAGGCAAGTTGCAGATCGTGCTTGATATTCGCGTATACGTATTCGAAACCTTCCGCGACCAGCGGACTGCCGGTTGAAAACACCGCGCGCAGCGCCGACAGGTCGTGCGTTTCAATTGGACGCAGGCCTTCTTTGGCGAGCGCGTCGATAAATTTTGCCGAGGTGCCGAAGTGCGTAATGGTCTCTTCGGCACAGTAATCGAACAGCACGCGGCCGCGCCCGAGGAAAGGCGAGCCGTCGTACAGCATGAGCACGGCGCCCGAAGCCAGCCCCGACGCAAGCCAGTTCCACATCATCCAGCCGCAGGTCGTGAAATAGAACAGCCGGTCGCCGGGCCGCACATCGCCATGCAACTGGTGTTCCTTGATGTGCTGCAGCAACGCGCCACCCGCACAATGCACGATGCACTTCGGCACACCCGTGGTGCCGGACGAAAACATGATGTAGAGCGGGTGGTCGAAAGGCAGGCGCACGAAATCGATGTCGGTCGCGGCAGCACCCGGCGCGCAAAAATCCCGCCATACGCGGCCGCCGCGCACGCCTTCGAGTTCATGCCGCTCATACACGTAAGGCACCACCACGGTGTGCTGCACACTGGGAATGGCCGCCACCACATCGGCAAGTTTGCCCAGACAATCCACCGTCTTGCCGTTGTAGTAGTAGCCATCCACAGCCACCAGCACCTTGGGTTCGATCTGACCGAAGCGGTCCACCACGCCCTGCACGCCGAAGTCCGGCGATGCCGAACTGAAAATTGCGCCCAGGGACGCCGAAGCCAGCATCGCGATGATGGTTTCCGGCATGTTGGGCATGAAGGCCGCTACCCGATCGCCGGCCCCCACTCCAGCCGCCCGCAGCCCCGCGGCAAAGCGCGCGACCTCGGCGTACAGTTCGGCCGCGCTGAGGCTGCGGCGCACCTTGTCCTCGCCGCGGAATACCAGCGCGGGCGCACCATCGCGCCGGCGCAACAGGTTTTCGGCGAAATTCAGGCGTGCGTCGGGAAACCAGCGCGCACCGGGCATGCGGTCGCCATCGACCAGCGTGCGCTCGCCGCGCGTGCCGATCACCCCGCCGAATTCCCACACGGAAACCCAGAATTTTTCGGGCTGATCCACCGACCAGCGCCATAGAGCGTCCCAATCCGGCAGATCGACGCCCCATTTTGCCGACGCCACGGCGGCAAATCGCGTCACGACGGCCTCACGCACGCGTTCGGCGGACGGCGTCCACATGGGCTGGCTGGAATCCTGCGACATGATGGCTAACTCCCAACGAAAAATCGGATGCGCGCGGTGCGCCGCGCAGCCTGCCGCGGCAACGGGCGGCCCCTATTCCTGCGACGGATCGATGAGCCGGCGCAGGTTGTCCGGAATCACGATCGATTTGCCCGTGCGCGAATCGACGAACACCATTTTCGCCGAGCCTTCGGCGCAAATGCGCTCGTCGTCGATCAGGCGCAATTCATAATAGGTTTGTAGCGAACTGCGGCCCGGCCGGTCGGCGAAAAATCGCACATCGACCACACCGGGGTGAGTGAATGGAATCAGGAACGTGCAACTGGCATTGACCACCACCGCAAACGGGGCGTTGGGCCCGGCCTTGAGCCGCAGTTCTTCCAGCCACTCGACGCGGGCCTGCTCCATGTAGCGGAAATAAATGGTGTTATTGACATGGCCGGCGGCATCCATGTCGCCCCATCGAATCTGAATCCGCGTAGTGTGAGCAAGACGGCGATCTTCTGGCATGGCTGGGCAGAAATACTGGCTTCGGGCTCCCGATTATAATCGGGGCGATTTGGCCTACACGCCGTTTTGGCGAGCAAATTTGCGAGGGCGCGATGGAACGCGAAAGTATGGAATTCGATGTGGTGATCGTAGGCGGTGGTCCGGCCGGACTGTCCGCGGCGATACGCCTCAAGCAAAAAAACCCTGAAACCAGCGTTTGCCTGATCGAAAAGGGCGCCGAGATTGGCGCGCACATCCTGTCGGGGGCCGTCATGGACCCGCGCGCGATCGACGAACTGCTGCCGAACTGGAAAGAACTGGGTGCGCCGATCGACACGCCGGTGACCGACGATTGTTTTCTTTTCCTCAGCACCGGCGGCGGCTTCCAGGTGCCCAACTTCCTGTTGCCGGACTGTTTCAAAAATCATGGCAACTATGTGATCAGTCTGGGTCAGGTATGCCGCTGGCTGGGCCAGCAGGCGGAAGCGCTGGGCGTGGAAATTTACCCCGGTTTTGCCGGTGCGGAAATTCTGTACGACGACACCGGTGCGGTGCGCGGAGTCGCTACCGGCGATATGGGTGTGGCGCGCGACGGCGAACATACGCCGGCCTACCAGCCGGGCATGGAACTGCTGGCCAAATACACGCTGTTCGCCGAAGGATGCCGCGGCCACCTGGGCCGCCAACTGGAATCCCGGTTCAAGCTGCGCGAAAACAGCCAGCCCCAGGTTTACGGCATAGGCATCAAGGAACTGTGGGAAGTCGAGCCCGCCCGGCATCGCAAAGGTCTGGTCATGCACACCGCCGGCTGGCCGCTCGATGCCGGCACCTATGGCGGTTCCTTCGTCTATCACTACGGCGAAAATCTCGTCGCAGCCGGGTTCGTCGTGGGCCTCAACTACACCAATCCGTATTTGTCGCCGTTCGAAGAATTCCAGCGCTTCAAAACCCACCCGAAAATCCGCACCACGTTCGAAGGCGGCAAGCGCCTCGCCTACGGCGCGCGCGCCATCGCGGCGGGCGGCTTCCAGGCGCTGCCGCGGCTGGTGTTCCCGGGCGGGGCCTTGCTCGGCGACGACGCCGGCTTTCTCAATGCTTCGCGCATCAAAGGGTCGCACGGCGCCATCAAGTCCGGCATGCTGTGCGCGGACGCGGTGAGCGACGCCTTGGCTGCCGGTCGCGCGCACGACGAACTGGCGGCCTACCCGGACGCTTACCGCGCCAGCTGGCTCTACGAAGAACTTTACAAGGCGCGCAATTTCAAGCCCTGGATGAGCAAGGGCCTGTATTTCGGCGCCCTCATGGTGGGCGTGGACCAGCGCCTGTTCGGCGGCAAGGCGCCGTGGACGCTCAGGCTCACGGCCGACCATACGAAATTGCTGCCGGCTGCCGACTGCCAGCCTATCGCCTATCCCAAGCCGGACGGCAAGCTCAGTTTCGACCGGCTGTCCTCGGTGTTCCTGTCCAACACCAATCACGAAGAGGACCAGCCCTGTCACCTCACGCTAAAAAATCCGCGCGTCGCCATAGACACGAATTTGCGCGTTTTCGACGCGCCGGAACAACGCTACTGTCCGGCCGGCGTATATGAAATCGTGCGTGAAGCGGACGGCTCCAACCCGCGCCTGCAAATTAACGCTCAGAACTGCGTGCATTGCAAAACCTGCGACATCAAAGACCCGACGCAAAATATCGTGTGGGTTACGCCGCAAGGTGGCGAAGGGCCGATCTACCAGAACATGTGATGCACAGATTGCGCGACCCCCGCCATGTCCGAACCCACCCAGACCCCGTATGAAGCCCTAGGCGGTGCCGACACCGTGCGCCGGCTGGTCGACACGTTCTACCGCCACATGGACGAACTGCCCGAAGCGTATGGCATACGCAAGCTGCACCCGCCCGACCTGGCCGGTTCGGCGCAGAAGCTGTTCATGTTCCTGTCCGGCTGGCTGGGTGGTCCGCAGCTATTTATCGAACGCTACGGCCACCCGCGCCTGCGCGCACGGCACCTGCCCTTCCCTATCGGCGTTGCCGAGCGCGACCAGTGGCTGCACTGCATGCAACTGGCCATGGACGAATGCATCGCCGATGCGGATTTGCGCGCGCGGCTATTCAAGGCGCTGTCCGATCTGGCCGACCACATGCGGAATCGCGCCTCGCCGGGCCATTTCCCGCACGCCTAGCCGCGGGCCGGGCGCCGGCGCGGGCCTTGTACCCGTGCCGGTAGCCCCCGCTTCCGGTCAGTCGGCGGCCAGTGCCACACCACGCGGTGTGGCGCGTGCCGTCACGGCGGCGGTCCAGTCACGCGCCGCGTCGGGATCGGCCGCGAACACGCGATTCGCGGCACTGATCAAGGCAAGCAGCGATGCCGTCACGATATTGGCATGGATTCCCACGCCGTGGCGCGTGCCGGGCTGTGCGTCGGCAGCCACTTCCATGAATGCCACGGCAGCCGCGTCGGAGCCGCTTTGCAGCGCGCGTTCTTCGTAGTTCTGCACGCGCATGGGTACGGCCAGCGCGGCCAGCGCCGCATCGATGGGGCCGTTGCCGCAACCCGACAATTCAAGCTCGGTCCCGCCCACCTCGACCTGCATGCGTATGCCTTGTTGCGCGCCCTGTTCGAACAGCGAGTGTCCGACATAGCGCACAGGTTCGCGGGTTTCCAGGTAGCTGCGGGTAAACATGGCCCACAGGCCGGCGGCGTCGATTTCGCCGCCCGAAGCATCCGTGTAAGTCTGCACCAGCGCGGAAAACTCCACCTGCAGGCGGCGCGGCATGGCGATGCCATACACCTGTTCGAGCAGATAGGCGATGCCGCCCTTGCCCGACTGGCTATTGACGCGAATGATGGAATCGTAGGTGCGCCCCACGTCGGCCGGGTCGAGCGGCAGATACGGCACCTGCCAGGGCGCCTGTTCGTCGCGCGCGCCGAAGCCTTTTTTGATCGCGTCCTGGTGGGAGCCCGAAAACGCCGTGAACACCAGGTCGCCCACATAAGGATGGCGCGGGTGTATGGGCAATTGCGTGCAGTACTCGACCATGCGCGCGATGGCGTTGATGTCGGACAGGTCCAGCCCCGGCGCGACGCCCTGCGTATAGAGGTTCAATGCCAGCGTCACGAGGTCCACATTGCCGGTACGCTCGCCGTTGCCGAACAGGCAGCCCTCGACACGCTCGGCGCCCGCCATGAGTGCAAGTTCGGCAGCCGCGACCGCGGTGCCGCGATCATTGTGCGGATGTATCGAAAGTATCACGCTGTCGCGGCGTGCCAGATTGCGGTGCATCCATTCGATCTGATCGGCATATACGTTGGGGCTTGCGGCTTCCACCGTGGCGGGCAGATTGAGGATCACCTTGCGCTGCGGCGTGGCTTCCCAGGCCGCCGTCACGGCGTCGCAAATGTCGCGCGCGAATTCGAGTTCGGTCATCGAGAACGTTTCCGGGCTGTATTCGAGCACCCACTCGGTTTCCGGATGCTGTGCAGCCAAGTCCTTGATGAGGCGCACGGCCGCGGTCGCCATGTCCATGACTTCGGACTTGCTCATGCCGAATACCGTTTCGCGGAACACCGGAGCGGTAGCCGTATAGACATGCACGATGGCGCGGCGCGCGCCGATGCAGGACTCGATGGTGCGGCGTATGAGGTGTTCGCGCGCCTGCGTGAGCACCTCTATGGTCACGTCATCGGGAATGCGGCCGCCTTCGACCAGATTGCGTACGAAATCGAAATCGGTTTGCGAGGCGGAAGGAAAGGCCACCTCGATTTCCTTGAATCCCATTTTTACCAGCGCGTCGAACATGCGCAATTTGCGCTCGACGTTCATGGGCTCGAACAAAGCCTGGTTGCCGTCGCGCAGATCGGTGCTCATCCAGATCGGCGCCTGCGTGATGGTGCGGTCCGGCCAGCTGCGCCGGGCCATGACGGGTTGATTGAAGGGGCGGTACTTGACTGCGGGGTTCTGCAACATTTTGACTTTCCTTTAAATTCGTTTGCGACGGGCGGATGTGGCGCGTTGGGGGCCGCCGGGCTGCCACCTGTGCGTGGCCCGGCG
>JAEUNN010000346.1 GCA_016791085.1 Rhodocyclaceae bacterium
CACGAATATGTTGAGCCCCACGGGCGGGTGTATGAGCCCCAGTTCCATGACCACGGTCATCACGACGCCGAACCAGATCAGGTCGAATCCGGCTTCGCGTATGGGCGGCAGCAGGATGGGCGCGGTCATCAGGATGATGGACACCGGCGGCAGGAAAAATCCCAGCACCACCACCAGCAGCAGTATCACCGTGAGCAGCACCCACTTGGACAGGTGCAGGCCGACTATCCATTCCGCGGCGCTCTGCGATATGTGCAGATAGCTCATCACATAGGAGTACAGCAGCGACATGCCGATGATGAACATGAGCATGGTCGATTCCTTGAGCGTGCTGGACAGGATGGGCTTCAACTGCGCCGGCTTCCACACCTTGTAGATGGCGCCGATCAGCACCAGCGCGAGCAGGCCGCCCAGGCCCGCGGTTTCCGAAGGCGTGGCGTAGCCGCCGTACAGCGCGACCATGACGCCTATCAGCAGCACCACGAAAGGCAGCACGCGCGGCAGCATGGCGCATTTCTGCGCCAGCGTGAAATGCTCTTCCCGGAGCATTTCGGACTTCGCACCGCCGGACTGGGCCAGCGCCAGCGCGAGCCGGTATTCCTTGCGGTACTTCCATACCGCGTAGCCGGCGAACAGCAGCACCAGCAATATGCCGGGGCCTATGCCGGCCAGGAACAGGCGGCCCAGCGACTGTTCGGACGCCACCGCGAACAAAATCATGGTGATGGACGGCGGCAGCAATATGCCCAGGGTGCCGCCGGCCGCGATAATGCCGGCCGCAAATCCCGGCGAATAGCCGCGCGCACGCATTTCCGGTATGCCGGCGCTGCCTATCGCGGAACAGGTCGCCGGGCTGGAGCCGGCCATGGCCGCGAACAGCGCGCAGGCAAACACATTGGCGATGCCCAGGCCGCCCGGAATTTTGTACATCCAGGCGTGGATGGCCGAATACAGATCGGCCCCCGCGCGGCTTTTGCCTATCGCCGCGCCTTTCAGGATGAACAGCGGGATGGACAGCAACGTGATGCTGGCCATTTCTTCGTACACGTTCTGGGTGACCGTATCGAGCGCCGATCCGGGCATGAAGAAGAACATGAATATGACTGCGATCAGGCCCAGCGCGAACGCGATGGGCATGCCCGAAAACATGAGCAACAGGGTGCCCAGTCCGTACAGCGAGCCTACTATTGCGGTGCTCATCGTTTGTTCTCCGTTGCCGGCTGCCCGGCCAATACCTGCAGCAGCAGTTGCAGGGACAGCAAGCTCATGCCGACTGCCATGAAGCTGTAAGGAATCCACAGGGGCGGCGCCCAGGACGAGGAAGTGGTCATGCCCTCGGACCAGGCCTCGTGAAACAGCGTCCACGATTTCCAGGCGAAAAAGCTGCAATACAGCATGGACGCCGCATCGCACATCCATTTGCGGAAGCGGTTCACCGCCTCGGGCAGCACGCCGGCCAGGGCTTCGATGCCGATATGCCCGCGCTGCGCCTGTACCCAGGCGCCGCACGAAAAGGTGGCGCCCACCAGCAGAAATACCGCGGCTTCGTCCTGCCAGTCGGTCGGAATGTGCAGGAAATAGCGCAGCGCGACGCTGCTCGTGAGGATGCCGCTCGCCACCAGGATGGCCAGCATCGACACACCCAGCGCGGCGCGGTTGACCAGATCGAGACCTTTGGCGAACGGCGCCAGCGCGCCGCCTACCTGGGGCGCCGCGGCCTGCGCGGCACCCGGCAGTTCATAACCGTGGCTCATAGCGATTTCTCCACCAGACCCATGATGCGCGCGCAGTTGGCGTTTTTGCCCGCATAGTCCTTCCAGGCCGTGTTGCGCGCGATGGCCTGCCACTTCTTGACCGTGGCGTCGGACAGGTCGTGGGCCTTGCCGCCGGCCTTGGTATAGACGTCGGCCACCGCGGCGTCGTCCACCTTGGCTTGTTCGAGGCCGAATTTTTCCATTTCGGCGCCTATGGTCATGATCAGTTGCTGCTGATCCTTGGGCAGGCTTTCGAATACCGAGCGCGACACGAGCAAGGGCTCGAACATGAACCAGTAGGTTTTGCCGCGCCCCGTGGTGAGGTTTTTGGCGACTTCTTCGAGCCGGAACGAAATCAGGCTGGTAGAAGAAGTCATGGCCGCGTCCAGCGCGCCGGTCTGCATGGCGGCGTAAATTTCGTTGGACGGCAGGGACAGCACGGCCGCGCCGGCTTCTTTGAGCACCATGTCCATTTCGCGCGAGCCGCCGCGCACCTTCATGCCCTTGGCGTCTTCCGGCTCGACCAGCGCCTTGCCGCGCGAGGCTGCGCCGCCGGCCTGCCAGATCCACGACACCACCAGCACGCCCTTGTCGGCCAGGATGTCGGTGAGCGCCTTGCCGATTTCATTGGTTTTCCAGGCCGCGCCTTTTTCGTAGGAGGTCACCACGCCGGGCATGAGCCCGATATTGGTTTCCGGCACTTCGCCGCCGGCGTAGGACAGCGGCACCAGACTCATGTCCAGCGCACCTTTGCGCAAGGCGCTGAATTGCGCATTCACCTTCATGAGCGACGAGCCCGGATAGACCGTGCCCTTGACTGCGCCACCGCTGCGCTTTTCGAGTTCGGCGGCAAAGCGCCGGCACAGGCGGTCGCGAAAGTCTCCCTCGGTGAGCGTACCGCCGGGAAACTGGTGCGAAATTTTGAGTTCTTTTGCTGCGCTGGCCAGACGGACCTGACCCATCAGGGCCAGGGCGGGTGCCGCGGCCATGCCGCGCAAAATGTTCCGGCGAGTGGGATTCATGGATTCCTCCTTAGGGACGTCGATGATCGGAACGCCGGGACAGGCCCCGGCAACAGGTTGTGCATTACGCTACAGAGTTTTTGTATGCTTTTCTTTGCAACGTGTATACAATACTATCAATGCAACGCACAAAGTCAAGCAATTCCGTATGCGATCTGAACGAACGGGTCTAGCCACGGCGCCTAGCCCGCTCGCGCGACTCGCCAGCTCGTCCGCAACCCACGGCCTTACTTTCATGAGGAGACATGTAATGAACTACGCGATCAAAACCATCCTGTTTGCCACCGACCTCGGCCCCCACAGCGAACAGGTGCTGGCCCACGCCGCCGGCATGGCGCAGCGCTTCGGCGCAGAACTGCACCTGCTCACGGTCATGCACGCGAGCAACGAGCCCTCGATGGTGGCGCTGGACAGTTATTTGCCGGAGGACGTGGTCGCCAAACTGCGCACCGATGCCGCCCAGCGCATACGCGACGGCGCCAACCGCCTGCTCGATGGCGCGGGCAATCTGGTCAGAAGCGGCCTCGTGGGGTCCGTCCAGGTGCGTGAAGGCAATGCGGCCGAAAATGTGCTGGCCGAAGCCAGACGCATAGGCGCCGATCTGATCGTGCTGGGCTCGCACGGCCATACGCCCTTGGGTGAAATGCTGATCGGCTCGGTCGCGCAGCGCGTGAGCGCCAAATCCACCGTGCCGGTGCTGCTGGTGCCCATCAATCACTGAAGCGGCGCCGCGGGCCTGTGGCCGCCCGGCCGTTGTATGCGCGCATGCGCAACTTCACCGCGTGCATGCAAATACGGGCAGAATGTGTGCTATACAGGCCCCACTGTATTACCCCGCACCAGGCCACGGCCTATGCGGGACAACGAGGAATTCACATGGATACCGAGCTCGCGCCATTACGGCGTTCCGAGGAATTGAGCGAACTGATAGAAGAACAGATCGCGACGGGCGCGCGCCGGCCCGGCACGCGCCTGGATGAACAGGAACTGGCGGCCGAATTCGGCGTATCGCGCACCCCCATACGCGAAGCGCTCATACAGCTCGCCGCGGCCGGCCTGGTCGATATGCGCCCGCGCCGCGGCGCGCTGGTGGCCGAGGTGGGACCGGCACGGCTGTGCGAAATGTTCGAAGTCATGGCCGAACTGGAAGCCATGTGCGCGCGCCTCGCGGCCCGGCGCATCACCGCGGCCGAACAGCAGGCCTTGCTCGAAGCCCACGGTTCCTGTGAAGCTGCGCGCGACGCGCAGGACCCGGACAGCTATTACAAGCTCAATGAAGTATTCCACCACCGCATCTATGCGGCCAGTCACAACGGCTTTCTGGCCGAACAGGCCACCGCCCTGCACCGCCGCCTGCGGCCCTACCGCCGTCTGCAGTTGCGGGTGAGGAACCGCATGCTGACTTCGTACAACGAACACGCGGAAATTGTCGACGCCATACTGGCGGGCGACGGCGATCGCGCCGCCAATGCCATCCGCAGCCACGTGACCGTGCAGGGTGAACGCTTTGCCGACCTTGTGGCCTCGCTGGACCAGCTCAAGTCGGGCGGCAACGCGCGCGCGGCGTAATTCGGGGGGCGCAGCGCGCGACGCCTGGCCGCTTAACCCGCCTCGGCCTTGGTTTCCGACCTGGGCAGGCCGCGAATGACCGACTTGGCAAGCCGCCCGGCGATCTCGCGCCCCAGCCGCCAGACGCCCGTCGCATGGCGCGGATTGAACGCGATGATGCCCCAGCGCTCGCGCCGGTGCGTCATCCAGGTGTTCTTGTAGGCGTCGTCGCCGATGTAATAATCGACCTCGCGCACATGCTCGACGTCGATCACGCGTTCCATCAGGTGGGCCGTCAATAGCGTGCCGGGCGAATAGGCCGCGTAGGCCTCGTCGAATCCCACCTTGTAGATGCCCGCCTTGCCGTGATTGACCACCCAAATCTGGGCGGCTATGGGCTTGTCGTCGAGCCAGGCTATGCCCAGGCGCAGCCGCCCGGTTTCCGCCAGCATGCGCACCAGGCCCGGGATGAATTCCGGA
>JAEUNN010000351.1 GCA_016791085.1 Rhodocyclaceae bacterium
AGCTCGTCGCTCTTGATGCCGTTGTTCTTCATCTGCTTGGGCACGAGGTAGCGCAGCGCGATATTCACCTTCTCGTACTCGGTATAACCGGACAGGCGGATAAGCTCCATGCGGTCCAGCAGCGGCGGCGGAATGTTCAGCGTATTGGCGGTCGCCACGAACATCACGTCGGACAGGTCGTACTCGACCTCGACGTAGTGGTCCACGAACGTGGAGTTCTGCTCGGGATCCAGCACCTCCAGCAGCGCGGAACTCGGGTCGCCGCGAAAATCCATGCCCATCTTGTCGACTTCGTCGAGCAGGAAAAGCGGATTGCGTACGGCAACCTTGGTCATGTTCTGCAGGATTTTGCCCGGCATGGAGCCGATGTAGGTACGCCGGTGGCCGCGGATTTCGGCTTCGTCGCGCACGCCGCCCAGGCTCATGCGCACGAACTTGCGGTTCGTGGCTTTGGCGATGGATTGCCCGAGCGAAGTTTTGCCCACGCCGGGCGGTCCGACCAGGCAAAGTATGGGCGCTTTGACCTTATCGACGCGCTGTTGCACGGCCAAATATTCAAGGATGCGCTCCTTGACCTTTTCCAGGCCGTAATGATCTTCTTCCAGCACGCGTTCGGCCGCCGCCAGGTCCTTGCTGATGCGCGAGCGCTTTTTCCAGGGCAGGTTGATGAGCGTTTCGATGTAGTTGCGCACCACCGTGGCTTCGGCCGACATGGGCGACATGAGGCGCAGCTTTTTCAGCTCGCCCTGGGCCTTGTCGCGCGCTTCCTTGCTCATGCCGGAAGACTTGATTTTCTTTTCCATGTCGTCGATGTCGGCACCGTCTTCGCCTTCACCGAGTTCTTTCTGGATCGCCTTGACCTGCTCGTTCAGGTAGTACTCGCGCTGGCTCTTTTCCATCTGCCGCTTGACGCGGCCGCGGATGCGCTTTTCGACCTGCAGGATGTCCAGTTCGGCTTCCATGTGCGACAGGAGTTTTTCCAGGCGCTCGCCGATGTCGAACATTTCCAGCACGGACTGTTTCTGTTCCAGCTTGAGCGGCAGGTGGGCCGCGATGGTATCGGCCAGGCGGCCGGGTTCCTCTATGCCGGACAGCGAAGTCAGGATTTCCTGCGGGATTTTCTTGTTCAGTTTGACGTACTGGTCGAACTGGGAAATGATCGCGCGCCGCATGGCTTCGACTTCGTGGCCACGCGCTTCCTGCATCGCCACCGGCATGACCGAGGCGATGAATACGGTTTTCTGATCGCGCACCTCTTCGATGCGCGCGCGCTGCAAACCTTCCACGAGCACCTTCACGGTGCCGTCGGGCAGCTTGAGCATCTGCAGGATATTGGCGATACAGCCGATCGAGTACAGATCGTCGGCTTCGGGTTCATCCTTGGCGGCCGACTTCTGTGCCACCAGCAGGATGCTTTTGCCGGCTTCCATGGCACTTTCGAGCGCCTTGATCGACTTGGGTCGTCCCACGAACAGCGGGATGACCATGTGCGGGAACACCACTACATCCCGTAGCGGGAGCAGCGGAAGTTCGAGCTTTTCGCTACGGTAGTCAGTGCTCGACATGGCTTTACCTTTAAAAATTGGGATATCTTTGCGCAGATGGGGACAACCCGGCAAAGTTCAAGTTGTGCCCGGTCCACGAATTCGCGCAGCCTGTCCGCCGCGCGCCCATTCCCACTGCCGGCAGAGGTCCGGCGCCACGTAGCCCCACCCGCACCAAGGCGGCCGGTTGCCCGCGCCGCCCTGCGCAAACTCCGGCCCGTCCGGGACCAGGTTTGCGCGCGCCGGCGCGTCAGTTCGAACCGGCAACTTTCTGCTGATCGGCGTAGATCAGCAGCGGCCGCACATCGCTATTGACGGAACCTTCGTCCAGCACGACCTTGGCAACGTTTTCCATATTCGGAAGTTCGTACATGGTATCGAGCAGTACGCCTTCAAGTATGGAGCGCAAGCCGCGCGCGCCGGTTTTCCGCGCCAGCGCCTTGCGGGCAATGGCTTGCAGCGCGGTCGGGCGGATTTCGAGTTCCACCCCTTCCATCTGGAACAGCTTCTGGTACTGCTTGATGAGCGCGTTCTTGGGTTCGATCAGAATTTCGATCAGCGCTTCTTCGTCAAGTTCGTGCAGCGTCGCAATGACCGGCAGGCGCCCGACGAATTCCGGGATCAGGCCGTATTTGATGAGATCTTCCGGCTCGACGCGGCGCAAGGTGTCGCTGATGTTCTTGGTGTCCTGGCTTTTGACCTCGGCGCCAAAGCCGATCCCGACCTTTTCGGTACGCGCGCGTATCACGCGATCCAGACCGTCGAACGCACCGCCGCAAATGAACAGGATGTTGGTCGTATCGACCTGCACGAAATCCTGGTTCGGGTGCTTGCGGCCGCCCTGCGGCGGCACGCTCGCCACCGTGCCTTCGATGAGCTTGAGCAGCGCCTGCTGCACGCCCTCGCCCGACACGTCGCGCGTGATCGACGGATTGTCGGACTTGCGCGAAATTTTGTCGATTTCGTCGATATAGACGATGCCCTGCTGGGCTTTTTCGACTTCGTATTCGCACTTCTGCAGCAGCTTCTGGATGATGTTCTCGACATCTTCCCCGACGTAGCCGGCTTCGGTCAGCGTGGTTGCGTCGGCGATCACGAAAGGCACGTTGAGGAGGCGCGCCAGGGTTTGCGCCAGCAAGGTTTTACCCGAGCCGGTCGGCCCCACCAGCAGGATATTGCTTTTCGCCAGTTCGACCTCGTCGTTGCGGGTCATGTGGCGCAAGCGCTTGTAGTGGTTGTACACCGCCACCGACAGGATGCGCTTGGCCTGATCCTGGCCGATCACGTACTGATCGAGGATGGCGCAAATTTCTTTCGGCGTGGGCAGGTCGCCGCGCTGGTTCTTCGGCCCCTGCTCCGCGACGATTTCGTCGCGGATGATGTCGTTGCACAGCTCGATGCACTCGTCGCATATGAATACGGACGGGCCGGCGATGAGTTTGCGCACCTCGTGCTGACTTTTGCCGCAAAACGAACAATAGAGGAGCTTGTCACCCCCGGATTTTTTGTCCGACATTTTTTACTCCCGCAATCTCAGGCCACCGCATCCGTACGGCTGACCAGCACGCGATCCACCAGGCCGTACTCGACCGCATCCGGCGCGGCCAGGAAATTGTCGCGGTCGGTGTCGCGCTCTATGCGCTCCACGGGCTGGCCCGTGTGTTTCGCCATGAGCTGGTTGAGCTTGCCCTTCAGGGTAATGATTTCCCGCGCGTGGATTTCGATATCCGACGCCTGACCCTGGAAGCCGCCCATGGGCTGGTGGATCATGACGCGCGAATTGGGCAGGCAGAAGCGCTTGCCCTTGGCCCCCGCGGCGAGCAGGAAGGCACCCATGCTGGCCGCCTGACCTATGCACAGCGTGCTCACGTCGGGCTTGATGAACTGCATCGTGTCGTAAATGGCCAAGCCCGCGGACACCGAGCCGCCCGGCGAATTGATGTAGAAATAGATGTCCTTGTCCGGATTTTCCGATTCCAGGAACAGGAATTGCGCAACGATCAGGTTGGCCGTGACGTCATCGACCGGTCCGACCAGGAACACCACGCGCTCCTTGAGCAGGCGCGAGTAAATGTCGTAGGCGCGCTCGCCGCGCCCGCTCTGTTCGATGACCATGGGCACGAGGCCCAGCGCGCGCGCCGCTTCGGCACCTTGGCCGGCATTTGCAGGTAATGGATAAAGCATGACGGTTCTTTCCGCTCTGTTACGGCATCATGCCGCATTTGCCATGAGCTCGTCAAAGCTGATGGGCTTGTCCACAGTCTGGGCGTGACGCGTTACCCACTCGACCACATTGTCTTCCAGCACGACCGCTTCGATCGGACCCAGACGCTGGCGCTCGGCGTAATACCAGCGCACCAGTTCCTCGGGCTGCTCGAAACTTTGCGCCTGTTCCTGCACCATGGCCCGGATCTGCTCGGGCTTGGCGTGGAGGTCCTGATTGTTCTTGAGCACCTCGGCAATGATGAGCCCGAGCTTGACGCGCCGCTCGGCATTTTCCGCGAACCAGGCCGGTTCGATCGGTATTTTGCTCACGTCCATGCCGCGCCCCTGCATGTCCTTGCGCATGTTGTCGGCAAGCAGCTGGCTCTCTTCTTCCACCAGCGCCTTGGGCACCGTGAGCGGAGTCACCGCCAGCAGCGCATCCATGGCCTGCTGTTTCACGCGCGCCTGTACGCGCTTCCTGATTTCGCGCCCCAGGTTGGCTCTGACCTCGTCGCGCAGCTTGGCCACGTCGCCGTCACCAATTCCCAGCAAGCGTGCGAAATCGGCGTCCACCTCAGGCAGGCGGGGTGCTTCCACCTTGAGCACACTCACCTCGAACTGCACCGCCTGGCCAGCCAAATCCTTGGCGTGGTAATCGGCCGGGAAAGTCAGGTCGAAGGTTTTCGTTTCGCCGGCCGCCATGCCCGCGAGCGCGGCTTCGAAATCCGGCAACATGGCTTTGGCTCCGATGACTACCGGGTAGTCGTCGCCGCTGCCGCCGGGAAACGCCTCACCGTCGCGGCGGCCGACAAAATTGATCGTGACACGGTCGCCCTCCGCCGCGGCGCGTTCCGCCAGAACGTATTGGGTACGCTGGCTGCGCAGCACGTCGATGGTTTTGTCCACGTCCGCTTCGGACAGTTCATACGCCGGGCGCTCTATGGTGTTGCCGGCCAGGTCACCGACCTGAACTTCGGGGTAAATTTCGAACACCGCACGAAATTCCAGCAGGCCCGAGTTTTCGCTCTGACGCGGCTCTATGCGCGGCGCGCCGGCAATGCGCAGTTTCTGTTCCACCACCGCCTGACCGAACGCGCGTTGCACGGCTTCGCCCAGCGCTTCGGAGCGAACCTGCGGCCCATATTGTTGGGCGACCAGCTTGAGCGGCACCTTGCCAGGACGGAACCCGGCCATTTTTACCTGCCGCGCCAGGCGCGCAAGACGCTGCTTTACGTCCTGCTCGACTTCGGCGAGGACCACGGACATTTCGAGCTGGCGCTCCAGCGGATTGACGGCGGCTTCCTGATTTTCTTGCATGTATGAACCTGCGCTTGGCTGTTGATCTGGCTATGTCGATGGAAAATGGCCGTCCAGACGGCGCGCCCCGGGGCGCTGTGGCTGCTTGCCGTGCCTTGCCGCGCCACACGGACAGGCGGCCGGCCGGCGATGGCTGGCGCTGGACTCACCGCCGCGCCACCCGTGCCGGGCGCGCCTGCGGCGGCCTAACACCACTGCATGCCACGTAAACGCTATATGGTATCACACCGGGCGCCACCCGGCCAGACCGCCAAAGTCTTGATTCGGCACGACAATTGCAAGGGCGCGCGGAAAAATTCGGACACGCGCGCAACGACTTCGCAAACCACCCTTTATTTATTGCTCCGCGGCCGGAGCGAATGGTATATAAGAAAACTGATCGCATTGCGATGCTGGCGTGGATGGCGCGAACACCGTCGCGGAATTGCCGTCCAAAGCCAGAGCCTGGGCTCAAGTTGCCCCCCGGGCTGCCGAAACAAACGTCGTATCCACTGACCGGCAAACGGCCGCAAGGAGTTCGAAATGTCGATATTCAGTCGTTACCAGGAACGCTACGACGCGGGCAAGGAAGAAGAGTATTCGCTGCAGGAATACCTGGAAATCTGCAAGAGTGACCGCTCCGCCTACGCCACGGCCGCCGAACGCATGCTCATGGCGATAGGCGAGCCGGAACTCATCGATACGCGCGTCGACCCGCGCAAATCGCGGATTTTTTCGAACAAGATCATCAAGCTCTATCCGGCTTTCCGTGAGTTCTACGGCATGGAGGAGGTGATCGAGAACATCGTGTCGTATTTCCGCCATGCGGCGCAGGGGCTGGAGGAGAAAAAGCAAATCCTCTACCTGCTCGGCCCGGTAGGCGGCGGCAAGTCCTCGCTCGCCGAGCGCCTGAAAACCCTGATCGAGCACGTGCCCTTCTTTGCACTCAAGGGCTCGCCCATGCACGAATCGCCGCTGGGCCTGTTTTCGCCGTCCGAGGACGGGCCGGTGCTGGAAGAGGATTTCGGCATTCCGCGTCGCTACCTCAATTCCATCATGTCGCCCTGGGCCGTCAAGCGCCTCAACGAATTCAACGGCGACATCACGCGCTTTCGCGTCGTGCGCCTGCGTCCGTCGGTGCTGCGCCAGGTCGCCGTTGCGAAAACCGAGCCGGGCGACGAAAACAACCAGGACATATCTTCCCTGGTCGGCAAGGTGGATATCCGCAAGCTGGAACAATATTCGCAGGACGACCCGGACGCCTACGCCTATTCCGGCGGCCTGTGCCTGGCCAATCGCGGCCTGCTCGAATTCGTCGAAATGTTCAAGGCGCCGATCAAGGTGCTGCATCCTTTGCTGACCGCCACGCAGGAAGGCAATTACAAGGGCACGGAAGGTTTTGGCGCAATTCCGTTCGACGGCATCGTGCTGGCCCACTCCAACGAATCGGAGTGGCTGGCGTTCAAGAACAACCGCAACAACGAAGCCTTCCTGGACCGCATCTATACGGTCAAGGTGCCTTACTGCCTGCGCGTGTCGGACGAAATCCGCATCTACAACAAGCTGATCGACAGCAGTTCGCTCAAGCACGCGCCGTGTGCGCCGGACACCTTGCGCATGATGGCGCAGTTCGCCGTGCTGTCGCGCGTCAAGGAGCCGGAAAATTCCAGCGTGTACTCGAAAATGCGTGTCTATGACGGTGAAAACCTCAAGGACACCGACCCGAAAGCCAAAAGCTATCAGGAGTACCGCGACTACGCCGGCGTCGACGAGGGCATGACCGGACTATCCACGCGCTTTGCGTTCAAGGTGCTGTCCAAGGTGTTCAATTTCGACCACCGCGAAGTCGCCGCCAATCCGGTGCACCTGATGTACACGCTGGAACAGTCGATAGAACAGGAGCAGTTCCCGCCCGAAACGGAGCAGCGCTTCCTGCGCTACATCAAGGAGTTCCTGTCGCCGCGCTACGCCGAATTCATAGGCAAGGAAATCCAGACTGCCTACCTCGAGTCCTACTCCGAATACGGCCAGAACATATTCGACCGTTACGTGACCTACGCCGATTTCTGGATTCAGGACCAGGAATTCCGCGATCCCAACACCGGCGAAATCCTTGACCGCGCGGCGCTCAACGACGAACTGGAGAAAATAGAAAAGCCCGCCGGCATCAGCAATCCCAAGGATTTCCGCAACGAGGTCGTGAATTTCGTGTTGCGCGCGCGCGCCAAGAACAGCGGCCGCAATCCGCTGTGGACCAGCTACGAAAAGCTGCGCACCGTGATCGAGAAGAAAATGTTCTCGAACACCGAAGAACTGCTGCCGGTCATTTCGTTCAGCCCCAAAGGTTCGGCCGAAGAGCAGAAAAAGCACCGCGACTTCGTCGATCGCATGGTCGAAAAGGGCTACACGGAAAACCAGGTGCGCCTGTTGTGCGAGTGGTATTTGCGCGTACGCAAGGCGCAGTAAGCGGAGCCGCGCATGATACGCATCGTCGATCGGCGCTTCGACAGCAAGAAAAAGAGCGCTGTTAACCGGCAGCGCTTTTTTCGGCGCTTCAAGGCACAGATTCGCAAGGCGGTCGCCGATGCGGTCACCGGCCGCAGCATACGCGACATCGACAGCGGCGAAAAAGTCTCCATCCCTGCCAAAGATCTGAACGAGCCCCAGTTCGAGCACGACCGCAAGGGGCGCTGGGAAACCGTGTATGCCGGCAACGACCAGTTCAATGCCGGCGACGAGGTGCCGCGCCCCATGGGCGGCGAAGGGCAGGGACGCGGCAAGGGCGCATCCGATTCGGGCGAAATGCAGGACGACTTCGTGTTCCAATTGTCGCGCGAAGAATTCCTGAACATCTTTTTCGACGAGTTGGAACTGCCCAACCTCGTCAAAACCCAGCTCGCCCGCATCACGGAACACAAAACCGTGCGCGCCGGGCACACGCCCACCGGCGTGCCGGCCAACATCAATATCGTACGTTCCTTGCGCGGCGCACTGGGGCGCCGGCTTGCGCTGGGCTCCCCCTACCGCGAGCAATTGCGGCGCGCCGAGGACGAGCTCGAACAACTCGAAGCCGAAGGTCGTGCCGACGACGACCCGGAACTGGTCGCGCTGCGCGAACGCATATCCGTGCTGCGCGAAAAGATAGGCGCGATCCCGTTCATAGACAGTTTCGACCTGCGCTACAACAACCGCGTCAAACTGCCCATGCCGTCCACGCAGGCCGTCATGTTCTGCGTAATGGACGTGTCGGGTTCCATGGACGAAGAGAAAAAGCAGATCGCCAAACGCTTTTTCATGTTGCTCTACCTGTTTCTGAAGCGCTCCTACGACCACATCGAAATCGTGTTCATACGCCACCACACGGCGGCGGCCGAAGTCGATGAAGAAGATTTTTTCCACTCGCGCGAATCGGGCGGAACGGTGGTATCGAGCGCGCTCAACCTCATGAGCGACATCGTCAAGGAACGTTATGCCAACGGCGCTTGGAACGTTTATGGCGCGCAGGCATCGGACGGAGACAACTGGGAAAACGATTCGCCCAAGTGCCGGCAACTGCTGGAGGAAGATATCCTCCCCTATGTGCAATATTTCGCCTACGTCGAAATACGCGGCGGCGAACCGCAGAACCTGTGGCGCGAATATTCCAAGATCGCCGTGGCGCAAACGCGCTTTTCGATGCAGCAGATCGAAAGTGTGAGCGACATTTACCCGGTATTCCGTGAACTGTTCAAGAAGAAGCTCGCATGAACGCACCCGTACCCCTGCCGTCGCCCCGCACGCGTCTGCCCGCATCGAGCGAGTGGACGATAGAGTTGATCGAGCAGTACCACACGGAAATCCGCCGCGTCGCCGCGGAATACGGGCTGGATACCTATCCCAACCAGGTCGAAATCATCACCGCCGAACAAATGCTCGATGCCTATGCGTCGATAGGCATGCCGGTGTATTACCACCACTGGTCGTTCGGCAAGCATTTCATCAGCAGCGAAAAGCGCTACCGGCGCGGCTACATGGGGCTGGCCTACGAAATCGTCATCAATTCCAACCCCTGCATCGCCTACCTGATGGAAGAGAACACGCTGGCCATGCAGGCGCTGGTGATCGCGCACGCCTGTTACGGCCACAATTCCTTCTTCAAGGGCAACCACCTGTTCCGCGCCTGGACCAATGCCGATTCGATCATCGACTACCTGGTGTTCGCGCGCAATTACATCGCCGAATGCGAGGAACGGCACGGCATAGACCGCGTCGAGGAATTGCTCGACTCCTGCCATGCGCTGCTGAACGTCGGGGTGGATCGCTACAAGCGCCCGCCCAAACTGTCGCTGGCGAAAGAAATGCAGCGCCAGAAAGAACGCGAAGATTACCTGCAGGCTCAGGTCAATGAATTGTGGCGCACGCTGCCCGAGCGCGCGGTCACGCAAAGCGCCAAAGCCAACGTGCGCTTCCCGGCCGAACCGCAGGAAAACATCCTGTACCTGATAGAAAAACACGCGCCGCTCTTGGAGCCCTGGGAGCGCGAAGTGGTGCGCATCGTGCGCAAGGTGGGCCAGTACTTCTACCCGCAGCGCCAGACTCAGGTCATGAACGAAGGCTGGGCAACCTTCTGGCACTACACGATCATGAACACCCTGTATGACCAGGACTGCATCGCCGAATCCATCATCATGGAATTCCTGCAGTCGCACACCAACGTGGTCATGCAACTGCCTTACAACAGCCCCTACTATGGCGGCATCAACCCTTACGCGCTGGGTTTTTCGATGTGGAGCGACATACGCCGCATGTGCGAAAACCCCACCGAAGAAGATCGCAAGTGGTTCCCCGACATCGCCGGCAGCAACTGGCGCGACACTTTCGATTTCGCCATGCGCAATTTCAAGGATGAAAGTTTCATCCTGCAATACCTGTCGCCCAAGCTCATGCGCGACTTGAGGCTGTTCGCGGTGCTGGACGACGACCGCAACGCCAAGCTGAAAATTTCCGCGATCCACGATGACGCGGGCTACCGCGAATTGCGCCAGATGCTGTCCGACCAGTACAACCTGGGCAGCCGCGAACCCAACATATCGGTCTGGAATGTCGATCTGCGCGGCGACCGCTCGCTCACGCTGCGGCACAATCAGTACCAGCGCCGGCCGCTGGGCGGCTCCATAGACGAGGTGCTCAAGCACATTTCGCGGCTGTGGGGCTTTACCGTGCGCCTGGAAGTCGCGCGCGACGACGGCAGCATCGTGCTTGCGCACGAATGCAAGCCGGACAAGCGCCGCCTCGCGCGCGCCGACATCTGAACCTATCGCGCGGCGGCTCCTGCTGCATATTGGCATCCCCCGCGGCGCGGCCACCATGGCCGCCGTCGTGCGGGCCAGCCGGCGCGCCGCCGGTGCTTAGTCCGGCACCCACCAGTAGCGCACGATATGGAAAAAAATCGGCGCCGAAAAACTGATGGAATCGAGCCGGTCCAGCATGCCGCCGTGGCCCTCGATCAGGCTGCCCCAATCCTTGACGCCGCGATCGCGCTTGATCGCGGAAAGCACGAAACCGCCGAAAAAGCCCATCAGATTGATGGCCAGTGCGATCGCAGCGGCCTGTAGCGGCGAGAACGGCGTAATCCACCACAGTCCGGCGCCGATCAACGTGGAAGTCGCCACGCCGCCCACCAGACCTTCAATGGTTTTGGACGGAGAGATATTGGGCGACACCTTGTGCTTGCCCAATAGTTTGCCCCACACGTACTGAAACACGTCGGATAGTTGCACCACCAGCACCAGAAACGCAATCAACAAGGCATTGCGCCCCTCGAAGCCCGTAATCGGCAAAACCAGCAGCGCCGGCACATGCGAAATGCAATACACGCAAATCATGAGCGCCCATTGCACCTTGGCCGCGCGCTCCAGAAACCGTGTCGTATCCGCCGCGAGCGCCTCGAATATGGGCATGAACAGGAAGGCATAGACCGGTATCAGGATGGAAAACAGGCCGTACCACTCGACATGGATGAGGTAGTACTGCAGCGGCAGAAATACGAAAAACCCCAGTGCCAGCGCATGGTGGTCGCCGCGGCGCGTGTAGGTGAGCGATACGAATTCGCGCAGGCAGGTGAATGATATGAAGGCGAACAGCAATATCATGCCGGTCTTGCCGAGCAGGAAAGCCAGCCCCACGAACGCCACGATGAGCCACCAGGCCTTGATGCGCGCATTGAGGTTGTCGATAGTGGCACTGTCGGCCGCGCCGCCGGCACGCAATTTGAGCGTCGCACCGATCGTGGTGGCCACCACGAGCAAGCCGAAAATGCCCGAAAACAGATAAGTCATCTGCTGTGTGGCGGTCATGTTTGCTCCAGATCCTTGGTCAATGCTGCGGCGGGGCCAACTGCAGCAGCGCGGCCCGCAGCCGCTCGAGAAATGCTTCGCGGGTTTCGCCCGCGTGGCGTTTGAGCGGCGCGCCGAAAGTAAGAGTGCACAATAACGGCAGCGGAATAAGTATTCCCTTGGGCATGGCGCGCCCCAGATTTTCCAGCCACACCGGCACCAGTTCCACGTCCGGGAAGGTTTCGGCGAGGTGGAAAATGCCGCTGCGAAAACGCAGCAATCCTTCGCCCATGTTGCGCGTGCCCTCCGGAAACAGGATGAGCGAATCGCCCGCCGCAAGCGCCTCCTGCATGACCAGCAGAGGATTGTGCTGTTTGTCGCCGTGCGTGCGGTCGATCAGCACGCCGCGAAATACGCGCTTGATCAGAAAGCTGCGCAGTCCCGGCTTGTCCCAGTAATCCGCCCCGGCAACCGGCCGCGTGCGCGCCCGCAATGCCGGCGGCAGCGCCGACCAGATGAGCACGAAATCACCGTGACTGGTGTGGTTGCCGAAATAGATGCGCTGGCGCGCCTGCGGCTGGTTGTCGCGCCAGATGGCGCGTGCGCCGGTCAATAATTCGGCGAGGCCGCAAATCAGGCTGGCGGTAAGTTTTTCAAGCCACATGGACGGCCTCCGCGCTCACCTGCCAGTAAAGTTCGTGCGCCGCGTCGGTTTCTCCGGCCGTGCTGCTGCCCGCAGCGATTACGCCCAGGTACAGGAACAGCAGGCATTGCAGCAGCGTGCAGCACAACTGCAGGCGCAACAGGCGGCGCGCGCCACGGCAGCGATCGGCGAGACTGCGCGTGGGGCCGGCGCGCACCTTGCGCAAGCCGGCGCACTGCAGGGCACGGTCGAATTCCGCCAGCGCGGTATCCGCTGCCATGGCTTGCAGGCGCTGCCCCAATTGAGCGAACAGCCGCGCGTCGAGGCCAACGCGCAGCGCAAAATATTTCTGCAGCAGTCCCAGCAATACCACCGCGCACCACCAGCGCGCATCGAATGAATCCGTACCCGGCAGGTAGAACACGCCGCTCGCCAGCACCGCGAGGCCCAGTACGCCCAGCCAGTTGCTCAGCGTGTCGAAGCGCGTTCCCTGCTCCAGCAAACTGGCGATGGCCGCAGCCGCCAAGGCCTGGTCCGCGGCCGGCGCGGGCAAGCCGCTCAGCGCGCCGATTTCACTTCCTGCATCCACTGATCGAGTACCTTCGTATGTTCATCGGTCAATACTACACGGCGGCGGGCGGCGCCGACCTGCGCCAGCGCGCCCTCTACGTCTGCGGCGCGGCCGCTCGCGATGAGCCAGGCGCAAATGGCCATGGCGCTGCGCGAGTAGCCGAGCGCACAACAAACCAGCACCGGACCGCTCGCGCGCAGGCGTTCTATCGCCTCGGCCGCCGTGCGCAATAGCGGCAGCGCGGGTACGACCAGGTCCAGCGTGCCCGCGTAGGCATAGCCGCGCGGCGCGTAATTTAGCGGCAATTCGCAGCACAGATCGACCACGCCTTGATATTCGCTGCGGCGTAATTCACTGGCGGACGGCAAACGCCCCAACCACACGTTTCCGGCAATCGCCACCGGGCGGGGATCGCGCCAGGTCCATAAGCGCGAATTGCACCAGGCCGCGACCAGATACGGTGCCAGCAACATCTGCACGGCAGCGCTCAAGCGCCCGTCGGACTTCTGAAACCCCGCGGCACCCACGAGCGCATAGTTGAGCGCCACGCCGGCCAGCGCCAGGGCCGGCCAGAACAGCCACAGCGCCGCGCCGCGCAGCAACACGGCCGCCAGGACGAATCCCAGCGCGCCGGCCAGGTAGCGCAGGGCGAACCGGCGCCGGCGCGCATCGCGCGTGAGGCGCGCGCCGGCGAGCGGGCTGGCGCCATCGAGCGGCCACAGCCACATGCACAGCGCGCCGGCCGCCATGCCGCTGGGAATATCCACGAAATGGTGCTGCCAGGTCGTGAGTACGGAAACGCCTATGAGCAGGCTCCAGCCATGCAGCACCAGGCGCCAGCCGCCACGCAGGCGGCGCGCGTAAAGCTCCCACAGGATGAGCAACAGGCTGATATGCAGAGAAGGCATCTGGTTGAAAGGCTTGTCGAAACCCATGAGGGCGTCGAACATCCAGCCGAACAGTCCGGGCCCGGCGTCCGGGCGCTCGAAACTGAAATGCAGCGGAAACGCCAGGAAACAGCTCACCGACACCAGTTGCGCGCTCAGCAGCCGGCGCGCGTGCGCATCCAGTTCCGCGCGATCGCGGCACAGAAACAGGGAAAGACCGTAAAAGAAATCTATGGACCAGTACGGCACTATGGTCCAGGGCAAAAAAGGGATCAGGCGTTCCCAGTCGAAAACGATGATGCCGACTTCGACGCGGCGCGACGCCACCCAGTTGGCGAAACCGTAACTGGCAAAAAAGAACGGCCCCAGCAGCACCAGCCACAGCGCCGCGCGCGCCCAGGGCGGGCGCGTGCGCGGCAGCGCCAGCGCGGGCGTGTTCATGGACGTGCCGGACGGGCATGAACGCGCCCTTGCGAGCGCCACCCGCGTGTATGCGCCATCAATTTTTGCGGCGCGCCAAGGACACCGTGAATATGCCCCATTCGTCTATGCGCTGTTCGATCTTTTCGAAGCCCGCGGCGGCCACCAGTTGGTCCATTTCGGCCTGAGTGCGCCGCCGCATGACCCAGGCTGCACCGCCGCGGTGGCTGGTGAGCGCGCGCGCGATCAGTTCCAGCTGAGGATGCCAGGGCTGGCCGGTATAGAGCAAGTAACCGCCCGGCAGGATGGCCTGCGCGAGCCCGCCCAGCGAGCGCGCAACCATGTCGTTGTCGGCGAACAATTCGTACAGCCCCGACACGATGCCTATCGCCGGCCGCGGCGCAAGCGCCGCCAGGCTGGCCGCGTCGAAGGCGTCGCCGCGCTCGAAGCGCGCGATGTCGCCCACCCCCTTGGCAGCGATGAGGGCGCGCCCGGCGTCCACGTTGAGCTCGCTATAGTCACGCAGCAGGATGGCCTGCGGGCGCACCGGCGCACCGGCCAGCGCTTCCAGCACGTAGCGGCCGTGCCCGGCGGCGATATCCAGCACGCGCAGCGGCAAGCCGGCCTGGTCGGCCAGCGCCAGCGCGCGCTGCAGCAACTGTTCCAGATGCAGTTTGCGCTGACGTATGCCGCGCCAGCCTATGGAATCGAGGTAATTGCGGTCTATGAGCCGGCCCAGCGGACCGGCGCCGCGCGCCTCGTTGCGATAGACATAATCGAGCGTGCTGCCGGAATCGAAGCCGGTGGCGTGCCCCAGCCGCACGCCCTCGGACAGCATGCCGCCCACGCGCATGGCGGCGCGCGTCGCGGCCCAGTAAAGCCCGCGCGGCGACAGGGTGGCCAGCGGCCGCGCCAGCGCGGCGGCTTCGTCATGGGTGTAGCCGGACTTATGCGCCTGCCTCAGGTCCGGACGTTCGAACGGCCGCTCGAACATGCGCAGCATGAATTCGCGCGCCTTGGCAAGCGCGCTCGCGCGCTCGCGCTCGCCCAGCGTGTCGTGATAGAAGCCGGGCAGCACGTGCATTTCTTTGGTGATGGCGCCCAGGCGCTCGAAAAACTCGCGTTGCGGGCCATGGTGCACGACCCAGTCCGCACCCGATACGAGAAGCTGAGTCGGCACCACGATGGCCGCCGCATCGGCCACCACGCGCTCCGCGTAGTCGTAGAGCGCGAGCAGGATGCGCGCCGAAATCGCACGCGAAATGAGCGCATCGGCGTCGAACGAGGCCTGCCGCGCGGGATCGTGGGTCAGGAATTTGGATTTGACGTAAGACTTCACAAAAAAATTGCCGCGCAGGCGATACAGCGCCCGCAGTCCGGGCCGCGCAAACGGCACGTACAGCTTCACCTTGAACGCCGGCGAAGCCAGCACCATGCAGCGTATGTCCGGGGCGTAGTCGTGCACCCAGGTCGATATCAGCACCGCGCCCACGCTTTGCGCGAGCACCGCGATATTTTGCGGCGCGAAGCCGTGGCGCGCCTGGATGTGATCGATAAAAGTCTGCACGTCGCGCACCGAGGTGGCAAAGCTCGGCGCATCGCCGCGCTCGCCCGGCGAGCGGCCGTGCCCGCGCGCATCCCAGGCATAGAAATCGAATTCCGGCATATCCAGTTCGGCCGGCAGGTGCGCCATGCGGCCGGAATGCTCGTGTCCGCGATGGAACATGACTACGGCGCCACGCGGCGTCACGGCAGCGGGCCAGCGCCGGTAGAACAGATCCACGCCGTCGTGAGTACGAAACGTGAGTTCCTGTACGGGTCGGTTTTCAGCTTTCATGATTGCGCCTTCCTTGCGCGATGCCGCCGCGTACCCGATTCACGATGTTCCAGGCCATGAGCAGGCACAGTAGCGGCATGATCCAGAACGCCGCCGCGGGCAGCGTTCCGGCAATTCCAACATACAGCCCCAGCGCGCCGAACACGAAAGCCCGGTCGCTCTTGCCGGCCGGCCCGTCGTAGCGGCGCGGGGCGCCCACCATGGGACCCAGCGCACCGGCAAATTCCGACAGCGCCGCCAGCCACACCACGGCACCCACGGACCACAGGTCAAATGGCGGCAGCAGCGCGAATGGCAGGTATAGCGCGGCATCCGCGACCACGTCGCTCAGTTCGTTGAGATAGGCGCCGAGCACGCTTTTCTGGCCGAATTCGCGCGCCAGCATGCCGTCGATGGCATTCAATGCCATGCGCAGGAACATCCACAGCGGGATCAGCAGGAATATGCGTCTGTGATCGATGAACAGCGCCACCGCGAGGCCCAGTGCGATGGACAGCGCCAGGGCGAAACAGGTGACCTGATTGGCGCTCAAGCCGGCGGCCGCCATGTTGCGCACGAGCGGCCGCAGCAAGTTCTGGAAGCGCGGCTTCAGGTCGTAAATGCTGATGGCCATGGTTGTAAATCCGATAAGGCTGTACGCCGCAGCGGCAGTTGGCGGCAATCGACGCCGCGGCATTGTGCCATGTCCCAAGGCAATAGTGCCTCATACGGCCGGGCGAGGTGAAGGACGATTGTCAAGTCGCTGCGGTTGG
>JAEUNN010000379.1 GCA_016791085.1 Rhodocyclaceae bacterium
GGACCGCGGCGGCTGGAACAATCCTTACCTGCGCGAAGCCGGTTACGACACGCCGTCGCGCCTGCTGGTCACGCCGGCCGGCGATGGCGTGACCAGTCTGGCCCAGGTGATCCGGCACATCGAACAGCGCCGTCCGCAACTGGTACTGAACCGGAGCAAACGGTAAAACCGGGCCGTCAAAGCCCGGCGGCCGAGGCCGCAGCAGAGCCAAATACCCGATCAAGTTTGGGCCCCGGCGGCCGATAAATCGCCTTATCCGACCCCGCGTGGGAAAGGGCGTCGCGGGCGGCCGCCGGCCGCCCCACGCCATTTGCCGGCAACGCCGGCCCGGCAGCAGGCTGCGCAAGGCATTCCGTCAATTCTCTGGGTATAGGCATGGGGTCGATTTTTTTTCGCGTGCGCGTACACGCGCGCACGCGGGCATTCGGTGCGGGCAGGCGCGCCTGGCTGCGCGGCCTGCTGCTCGCCCTGTGCCTGAATCTGTGCGCGCAGGCGGCGCAGGCCGCCCTGAAAATCGGAGTGTCCGACTGGCCCGGCTGGGTGGCCTGGTATATCGCCGAACAGCGCGGGCTGTTCCGCAAGTACGGCGCGGATGTGAAACTTGTCTGGTTTTCGTCCTACACCGATTCCATCACCGCGCTGGAGCGCGGCCGCATCGACGCCAATTCGCAAACCTGGCCCGACACGCTGGCGCAACGCGCGCGCGGCGCCGCGGTCAAGGCGGTGCTGGTGAACGACAATTCCGCCGGCAACGACGCCATCGTGGCGCGCGGCCACATCGATTCCGTGGCCGCGCTCAAGGGGCGTACGGTCGCGCTGGAACAGTACAGCGTGTCGCACTTCGTGCTGGCCACGGCGCTGGAGCGCCACCACTTGCGGCTGGGCGACATCCGGCTCATCAACCTGTCCGCAGCGGCGGCCGCCGCCGCGCTGCATGCCGGCCGCGTCGATGCGGCCGTGCTGTGGAACCCCTGGGTGCTCGAACTGGAACAAAGCGGCAGCGGCAAGGCCATATTCACCTCGCGGGAAATGCCGGGCCTGATCGCCGACCTGCTGGTCGCGCGTGAATCCGTCATACAGGCGCGGCGTGCGGAACTGATGGCGGTGGTGCGCGCCTGGTACGAGGTGGAAAAATTCCTGCGCGACAGGCCTGTCGAAGCGCTTGCCAGCATGAGCAAGGCGGCCGGCGTGAAGGCCTCCGACTACGCCTTGCTGCTGCCGGGCACACGGTTTTTCGATGCTGCGGCCAATCGTGATGCTTTCGACTCCGGCCAGCCGCAGGGGCTGCTGGCCGTGGCGCCGGCCATAGACCAGTACCTGCGCCAGGTTGGCCTTGCCGGCCGGGGCACCGCGCCGGCCGAAGCGCTGGACGCCAGCTTCGTGCTGGAAGTCGCGGCGTTGATGGCGCGCGGAGCACGCCGTTGAATTCGGCCCAGCGCGCGCCGGGCGACCCGCGGGGCGCGGCCGCGCAGCGCCGGCGCCATGGGCGCGCGCGCAGCCTGCTGGCGCTGCTGGCCTGCCTGGTGTTCGGCCTGTTGCTGCACAGCTGGCATGGCCAGTATCAGCGCATTACCGCGCAGCACCGTGCCCAGCTATTGAGCCAGTCGCGCGTGATTGACGACCTCGTCACGCACCAGTTGCGCAGCTTGCACGAAACCCTGGCGCGCGTCGCAATCATGCGTTTGCCGGCCAATGAACAAGAGGTTGCCGCGCAGGCCGAACAACTGGCCATCCTGGTGCAGGCGGTCGGGGCCGTGCGCGCCATCAGCGTGGTGGACCGCGATGGCGTGATACGTGCCAGCAACCGTGCCGAAGAAGTCGGGGTGAACGTTGCCGACGCGCCGGCGTTCCGCGCGGCGCTGCAGGCGCGCGAAGCCGGCCGGATGTTCGTGCCGCCCCCGGTGCGCAACCCGACCGGGCCCGGCGTGCTGCAAGTGGCGGTGGCGCGCCTGCGCACAAACGGGGCCAAGGACGGCGCCGTGCTGGCCGTGCCGGACCCGGATTTTTTCACGCGCATCATGCTGACCGCCAACTACGAGACCGACATGCAAAGCGAAATCGCCCATGACGGCGGCGACTCGTTCGTGATGGTGCCGGGTGGCGTGGCGCCGGTACTGCGCGCCGGCGCGGGCGGGATCGAGGCGCGCGACGGCGCCGTTGAAGGCGTTTTCCAGTACATCGTGCCGGGCGGCGGCAGCGAACGCCTGATCGCCCTCAGCACCGTGACGCCCGAAGCGGCCGGCATGGACCACGCGCTCATCATCGCGGCAAGCCGCGCGACGCGCGACATTTACGCCGAATGGCGCTATGCGGTCGCGCTGCAGGCGGCGCTGGTGCTGGCCGGCAGCCTGCTTGCCGGCGCCGGGCTGTATCTGTACCAGCGCCGGCAAACCGTGTTTGCCGGTATGGCGGCGCAGGCCGCACTGAGCCTGCGCGCCGAACAGGACCTGAAACAGCGCTACCTGGATGTGGTCGAGGCGGTCATCGTGGCCGTGAATATGGCCGGCCGGCTCACCCTGGCCAATCGCAAGGCCTGCGAGGTACTGGGTGCCGGCGCGCACGAATTGCGTGGCCGCCCGTGGTTCGAACATTTTTTGCCCTATGGGGCGGACGACGAGCGCGGCACCCTGCTATTCGACACCGTAAGCAGCGGCGCGCGCGAGGGCCCCTTGAATTTCGAGCACGAATTGCTCGCGGCCGGCGGCGTAGTGCGGCTCTATTCCTGGCATGCCAGCGCACTGGTCGATGCGGCCGGCGAAATGAGCGGCATATTGCTGGCCGGCGAGGACATTACCGAGCGGCAGCGCACGACCGAAGAACTGTACCGCCACCGCCACCACCTGCAGGAATTGATAGACGCCAGCACGCAGGAACTGTTGCAGCGCAATGCCGACGTGGCGGCCCTGCTGGCGGAACAGAAAGCCATACTCGACAACCAGGAAGCCGGCATCGTCAAACTCAAGAAAGGTGCTTTCATCTGGACCAACCCCGGCTTCGACGCTGCGCTGGGCTACGCGACCGGGGCGCTGGTGGGGCAATCCACGCGCGTGCTGTTCGGCGACGACCTGGCCTGGCAAAAATTCGACACGATATGCCGCGACGTCGGCTGCGGCACCGGCTCGTTCCACGGCGACGTGGAAGTGCTGTGCAGCGACGGCACGCAGCGCTGGCTGGACGCGCACATCGCCGTGCTGCCCGGCGGCGGCGGCGAATTGATCGCAAGCCTCACGGACGTGACCGAGCGCCCCGCGCAAACCCAGGAATTGCAGCGCCTGTACGGGCGTATCGCGGATCGCGAAAAATTCCTGCGGACGCTTACCGACAACCTGCCGGTATCCATCAGCTATTGGGATGGCGCAGAGCGCCTGCGCTTTGCCAACCGAGCCGTGGGCGAAAGCGCGGGGCTGGCGCCCGAACAACTGCCCGGCATGGCGCTTGCCGATCTGCTCGGGCCCGATGCCTATGCGCGCGCGGCCGGCTACATACGCGCCGTGCTGGC
>JAEUNN010000405.1 GCA_016791085.1 Rhodocyclaceae bacterium
GCCGCACGCTTGATCCGATTTGACCAGCACATGGCCGGCCGCGGTACCGCGTATGCGCCGCATGAGGAAAAACGGCCGCCCGAATATGGCCGCGTCCTCGCACAGCCAGAGCGGTTCCGGCACCGTCACGCCGGCTGCGAATACAGTTTTGAGCAGGGCGAATTCCTGCGCGCGGCCGTGACTGACGGCCACGCCGGCACTTGGCGAATCGCAGCGCAGCACGCACTCGTGGGTGCCGGCGCAGTGGCCGCCCTCGATGTCCAGATCGACCAGCCAGTTTTCCTGCACGGCACCGCCGGACAACAGCCGCGCGTTGCGCCAGGTCGTGTTGCGCGCCTGTGCGGCCACGCTGACATAGCGCGCCACGGCGTCAAATTTTGCGTCATCCATGGATAGGCCCCGGCAACTAAAGTGCGCTGGCCGGATGGCCGCAATCGATCGGCAGGCATGCCTCGGTAATGGCCTCTGACGCATTCGGGGCCGGCAACCGGCGCGGCCCGTCCAGCCCGGCAGCGGCACCCTCCAGCACCCTGCTGATGTGCCAGCCCAAGCCGCCCGTTGCGGACGCGGCTGTTCCGCCCGGCGTGAGTCCTAGGCCGTCCATCAGGCATGGCCTCCGGGCGCGGCGGCGGGGCGCTGGCCTTCGACCAGTTTTTTGCCCAGGCTGTAGCGATGCACTTCGCTGGGCCCGTCGTAAATGCGAAACGCGCGCATGTCGGCAAATATGCGGGCGACGATGGTTTCTCCGGTCACGCCCTGCCCGCCCAGTATTTGCACGCAGCGATCGACCACGCGCCACTCGGCTTCCGAACACACCACCTTGGCGCGGCTGGATTCAAAATTGCAGCGCTGGCCCTGGTCCAGCAGCCAGGCCGTGTGCCAGATGTGCAGCCGCGCGGTCTGCAAATCCATTTCGTTATCGGCCAGCATGAAACTCACGCCTTCATGTTCCCCCAGGCGCATGCCGAAAGCCCTGCGCGCCCGCGCGTGTGCCAGCGCGGCGTCCTGCGCGCGGCGCGCCTGGCCCAGCCAGCGCATGCAGTGCGTGAGCCGGGCCGGCGCCAGCCTGACCTGGGCATAGCGGAACCCTTTGCCGGCCTCGCCCAGTATTTGTGAGGCCGGCACGCGCAGATCGGTAAATCTGAGCACGCCGTGGCCGCCCGTGAAACAGGTGTCCAGCGCATCCATGGTGCGCACGAGTTCTATGCCCGGACTATCCATGTCCGACAGGAACATGGTGGCCGTGCCATCCTCCATGCGCGCCATGATGATGGCAACGCCGGCACCATCGGCCCCGGTGATGAACCACTTGGTGCCGTTGATGAGGTAATCGTCGCCGTCGCGCGTGGCCGTGGTGGCGAGCATGGAAGGATCGGCACCGGCGCCGGGCGGCGGCTCGGTCATCGCAAAACAGGAACGCAAATCACCGGCCACCATGGGGCGCAGCCAGCGTTC
>JAEUNN010000435.1 GCA_016791085.1 Rhodocyclaceae bacterium
CCGGATCGCGACGCGATCGGCCTGGATAACCTGCAGGTGTCCGCCGTGCCCGTGCCCGGCTCGGCCGCGCTACTCGCCCTGGGCATGCTGCCGCTGTGCGCCATGCGCCGGCGCCTGCAGCAGGCTTGAGTACGCGCCCTCAGGCGTAATCAGGCGTCCGGCGCGTCACCGCGCCGGGCTGCGCGCAGGCCGAAGCGGCCCGGGTCCACGGCGGCCGCAAGATCGGTTTCGACCGCGGCCGGCGCGGCTTCAAGCTGGTCGGCCAGCATTTCGGCGGCAAGCCGGTTCCACACCAGGCCACGCGCGCCGAACCCCAGCACGCAATGGGCGCCCGCAAGACGCGGCAAGTCGCGCAACTGCCAGCCCGGATTGATGTTTGCTTGTGGATCGGGCAGGGCGCCGACGAGCGGCATGCGGTCCAGACTTGCCGTGCGGAAGGCCACCCGGCCAGCCAGCGTGGCGGCATCCAGTCCGGCCGCTGCGCCCGGCAGCAGGCGTTCCAGCCGGGCCAGGTTGGCGGCGTGGCCGCTGGCGCGCGGCAGCGGGTCGTCGTCGTCGAAATCGAAACTGGCTCCCAGACACAATCGCCCGTCGTGGCTGGGCGCCAGATAGCCCTCGCGACACAGGCCAAAATCCAGGTGTGGCGCCACGCCGGCCGGAATATGCGTGACCTGGCCGCGTATGCGCTTGAGCGGCAGCGCCGCGGCAGGCGCGAATGCGCGCGCGTCATGGGCCGATGCCAGCACCACGACCGGGGCGGCGGCGATCAGGCGGCCGTCTGCGTCCAGCACCTGCCACATGTCTGCCAGCCGCTGCAATTGCACGGCAGTGTGTGAAAACAGGTGGCGGATGCGCGCGCCGCCGCGCGCAAGATTGGCCGCGCACAGACTGGGAGGATGCAGCCAGGCCGCGGCGGGGAAAAACCAGCCCGGCAAATCCAGCGGCCAGGCCAATTTGGCCGCTACCTGCGCGGCATCCAGGCATTGCACGTAATCCGGCGGCAAACCCTGCCGCGCGATCGCCGCATCGACATGCGCGGCCTGGCGCGCATCCTGGGCCAG
>JAEUNN010000467.1 GCA_016791085.1 Rhodocyclaceae bacterium
GCGGCGACCTGAGCCTGAGCGGAAACTCGACCTGGAGCGGCGGCACGTGGGCCGGAGCCGGCAGCACCACTATCGCCAACGGCGCGACGCTAAGCGTCAGCGGATCGACCATCCTGGCCGGACGCGCCCTCACGAACGCCGGCACCACCACGGTAAATGGCAACGTAGAACTGGACGGATCCGCCAGCATCCACAACAGCGGCACGCTCAACCTGCAGACTGGTAGCGTCGCGGACAATAACGCCAGCCCGGGCAGCCTGAGCCTCACCAATGCCGCCGGCGCCAGCCTCACCAAGACCGGCGGCGGCAGCTTCGCCCTGAACGCCAGTCTGACCAACAGCGGCAGCCTGGACATCCAGTCCGGCAGCCTGAGCCTGCCCGGCTTCAACAACAACCCCGGCAGCATCAACATTGCGGCCGGCGCCAGCCTGACGAACGGCGGCGGCGCACTGAGCAACAGCGGCACCCTAAGCCTGAGCGGCGGCAGCCTGGCGAGCGGCGCGCTCAGCAATAGCGGCAGCGTGGCCGGCAGCGGCACGCTGGACCTGGGCGGCGCCACGCTCAGCAACGACGGTACACTAAGCCCCGGCGGCGCTGGCGCCACCGGCACCCTCACCATCCTCGGCAACTACAGCCAGAGCACAAGCGGCCGGCTCAACGCGGAACTTGCAAGTGCCAGCGACTACGACCGCCTCACCGCGAGCGGCAGCATCGCCCTGGACGGCCGGCTCAGCATCAGCCAACTGAACGGCTACAACCCGAGCGCAGGCGCAAGCCACACGGTACTCACCTGCAGCGCCGGCGGCGCATGCCTCACCGGACGCTTCAGCCAGATCGACTACCCGGCGGGGGGCAACCTCACCCCGGTCTATGCGGGCCAAAGCTTCAGCCTGAACCTGATCGATCTGATCAAACGCTGGATCAGCGACGCCAGCGGCAACTGGGAAGACGCGGCCAACTGGAGCGGAGGTAGCGTCCCCGTGGCGAGCGACAGCGTGGTAATAGACCGCGGCAGCGCCAACCCGGTCGTAACGCTGAGCAGCGAGCGCACGGCGCAGGACCTGAACCTCACGGAAACCGTACGCATAGTCGGCGGCAGCCTGAGCCTGGGCGGCCTGAACGGCGGCGCGACGCGCAGCGGCAGCGTACAACTGGCGGGCGGCAACCTGACCCTGAGCGGACCGAGCGCCCTGGACCAACTGACCCAAACCAGCGGCAGCCTGACGCAAAGCGGTGGCAGCTTCAACGCCAACAGCGCAAGCCTGAGTGGCGGCACGACCGGCATCAATGGCGCCGCGTCAATAGGCGACCTGACGGTAAGCGGCACCGCGGCTGCCACCTTCGGCAGCACGCTCACGAGTTCCGGCACCGTAACCGTAAACGCCGGCAGCCT
>JAEUNN010001015.1 GCA_016791085.1 Rhodocyclaceae bacterium
GGCCAGGCTCAAATTTTTAAATTTTGAGTGGCATCTGGTCGCATGTTACGCCTCCTTCTTCCACCGCTTTTCTTGGCCGCCCACGCGGCCGGGGCTCCGAAAAAGCAAATTGAAACAAATTGAGCCTGGCCCCTTTTCCACCTTCCCATGTTACGCCTCCTTCTTCCACCGCTTTTCTTGGCCGCCCACGCGGCCGGGGCTCCGAAAAAGCAAATTGAAACAAATTGAGCCTGGCCCCTTTTCCACCTTCCTTTTCCACCTTCCTTTTCCACTCTTTTCCACTATCGTTATCGAAGGCCGCAGTTACCGCATGCGCGATCAGGACGCGATCTGATCTGACCTCTGCCACCCCGCCGTACCCGCTCCCGCGCGAGGCCGATCGGTGTCGCGCCCGAGCGACGTTGCATTGATCCGCAATTTGCCGGCTCCCTGGCTTCTCGGCGCGTCAGCTTACGGACTCCGCTACCGACATGTCACCTATCGGGCTCCCTGATTCGAACCCATACCGGCCTCGCCACCGACCAGTTTCTGATCGGCAAATTTGCGCCGGTTTCGCGTCGGCTCCCACAGCCCCCTCCTAAGGTGTGGCACGCCTCCCGTTGCCTGACTTCAGGCGCCCGTTCCCGGAACACCCCCTACAGTTGCCAACATGCCGCCCACGGGCCGGCGCCAGGGCGCCACCCTGGCGCCGGCCCTGTTCTGCCCCATGGTTTGCGGCCCGTCCATCCCATACGTCCAGCAATACATCGCTTGGACGCCTCGGCGCGCCATTTAGACGATTGCGCAGTACGGCGACGTCAGGCATACTTAGGTCAATAGTGTTAAACTACGCATGGCTGTCAGTCCCGTGTTGAATACTTGGGTAGTCAAGCGATACACCAAGGTGCACGCACCACTTTGGAGCGCGCACATTTAGACAAAACCACGTAATGGTACTGAGCCGCCGAGCTGCGTGGCCTGCAGTTCCGCAAAGTTGGTGAGAATAGTGGCGCGGCCACGATCTGTTAACTGTAAGAATTTAGAAACGGTCCCGGGAATTTTGGTCTGCTTGGACGGGGTCGAAAGGGGCGTCCGGACCGAGGTTTGGCTTACCTTCACGATGTAGCGGGAATAAGGCGTCGAAGGCGGATTAAGAAGTGGCGCCGAAAGTTGGTCCGGCCAGACCTCCTTTTTTTTCCATCGCTGGTATTGGGTTCCCCGTGCAGCAACACGGTTTGGGCAGCAGACGCCGGTAGCGTGGATGGCTGAGAACTCATCGAACCTTGCCGTTTTCCCGGGCGGGCACGTACATCGAGGGGTCAGGGCAGTCAGGCGAACAAGGGGGTTGGATATGTGGCATGGCTTCGGGCGCTTTGGCGGGCAGCGCGACAGTCGTCGCAAAGCCGCAGGCCTGGCAGCCTGCAACGCCCGCCTCCTGACGCAAGGTTTGGTGTGGTTCGGCATCCATCGCCGGGAAGCGGCTCGGGCCCGCTGCTCCGGCCAGACACCGGGACAATGCGTTGTAGGGGTCATCCTGTCGTCGGCATGGTTGCAACAGGAATTTTTCGGATGGGAACTCGCCCGGACCTGGCGAACCGAGCACATGTCGTTTTTGTAGTATACATATACAGCTTGGCATGCATCTAACTAAAACAATTTGCGTAACATGAGTAACCGATAAAATCAATCGTCCGTTTTTCCGATCCAGGGGTAATTGCAATGCAGAGCTTGCATTGAAATCGGTATTTGCACGCCTGAAAGTTTCAATAAGTTGGTAGTGCGTATAGTGAAATGTTCCATATGTGTTGCCACACATGGCGACTGTCGCTGTGGAATTTTGGTCTTCATAATTGGCCATCGTGTCGCAGGAGTTATTTCATGAAATCGCGTGCATTGCGTATCCGCTTTTTGTCCCTTGCCGTTATGGCCTGCCTTGCGGCCGGCGGACTTGGGGGTTGCGCCCCGGGC
>JAEUNN010000518.1 GCA_016791085.1 Rhodocyclaceae bacterium
TTCCTGGATTTCGATCCGGCGCTGGGCATTCCGGCCGGGCGCAACTGGGAGCAGGAACTGTACGCGCGGCTGCGCGCCTGTCAGGCCGTGGTGGTGCTGTGCAGCCGCGCCTCGGCGGCCTCGGCCTGGTGTTTTGCCGAAATTACCCACGCGCGCGCGCTCGGCAAGGCGATCTTTCCGCTGCGCACCGACGACGCCGAAATTTCACCGCTGTTGCGTGACCTGCAGGTCATAGATCTGGTGCGCGATCCGGCCCTGGCTTGGCAACGCCTGGGCGCCGGACTGGTGAGTGCGGGGCTGGACCCGGCCCGGCTATTCCATTGGGACGCGACGCGTCCGCCCTACCCGGGCTTGCTGGCCTTGCAAAAGGACGACGCCGCCGTGTATTTCGGCCGCGAGTCTGCGGTGCTGGCCACGCTGGAAGCATTGAACCGCCTGCAAAGGCTGGCCGGCGCGCGCATGTTGCTGCTGCTGGGCGCCTCCGGGAGCGGCAAATCTTCGCTGCTGCGCGCCGGCGTGCTGCCGCGGCTCGAGCGCGACAGCGCGCGCTGGATGGTGGCGCAGCCGTTCCGCCCGCTGGGCCGGCCCTACGAGCGCCTCGCGCAGCGCCTTGCCGCGCTGGCCGGCACGGGCGCCGCGGAACCTTGGCGTGCGCTGCTTGAACGCGCCGACACCGGCGCGGCCTGGGACGAAATCGTGGATCGCCTGCAGGCGCAAGGCGGCCGGCAGGAAGCCAGCCTGCTGGTGGCGATCGACCAGTTCGAGGAATTGCTGGTGCCGGCCGGCGACCTGCAGTCGCTGGCATTTTTACGCATGTTGGATGCAGTCGCGGCGCGGCCCGAGGCGCCGGTGGTGATCGTCGCCACCATGCGCTCGGACTTTCTGGGCGCGCTGCAAACCCATCCGGCCCTGCAACATCTGGCGTACGAAGCCCTGCCGCTGTCGCAGATCGCCCCGGCCGATCTGGTGCAGGTAATCGAGGGGCCGGCGCGGGTTGCCGGCATAGAACTGGAAAGCGGGCTTGCGGCCGCCATGGTGGCCGACACCGCGAGCGACGACGCCTTGCCGCTGTTGGCGTTCGCGCTGCGCGAAATGTGGGACCGCTGCGGCGCGAGCGGGCGTTTCACGCTGTCCGACTATCGCGACCGCCTGGGCGGCCTGCAGGGCGCGCTGGCGCGCGCGGCCGAGGCGCTATGCGACGAGCGCACGTTGCCCGCGCCGCAACTTGCCGAACTGCGCGCGGCATTGGTACGCCTGGTGCGCATAGACGGCGACGGCCGCTTCGTGCGTCAGGCCGGGCGCTGGGACGATTTCCCGGCCACGGTGCGGCCGCTGCTCGAACGTTTCGTGCAGGCGCGCCTGCTGGTTGCGCGCGACGATGCCGGCCAGCGCGTGGTGGAAGTCGCCCACGAAGCGCTGTTTCGCGCCTGGGACAGGCTGGTCGTGTGGCTCAACGCCGACCGGGATTTTTTGCTCTGGCGCGAGCGACTGCGCAACGCCCAGGCGGAATGGCAGCGCAACGGCGCCGACGCCAGCCTGTTGCTGCACGGTCCGCTGCTGGGCGAGGCGCAAAAATGGGACAAAGAACGCGGCGGCGAACTCGACGCAGCCTTGCGCCAATTTATCGCCACGAGTGCCGCCGCGCGCGCCGAACTGGACGCCGAACAGCGCCGCCGGCGCCGGCGCGCCGCCGGGATGGCTGCGGCGGCGGTGATCCTGCTGCTGGCGGTCGCGGTCGTGGCGCTGTGGCAGTGGCAGCAGCGCGACCTCCAGCAGCGGCTCGCGCTGGCGCGCGCCAAGAGCGCCGAAGCCACCCAGGCGGGCGACCTGCTGGCGCGCGCGGATCTGGTACTGCAGTCGCTCGCCCAGGCCTGGACGCCGGATGCGCAAGCCATGCTGTTCGCCGATCTGGCGCGGCTGGCGCGGCCGCTGCCGGCGTCCTGGAAACCCCACCCGGGGCCGCTGCAGGCCATCGCGCTCAGCCCCGACGGGCGCTGGCTGGCGAGCGCCGACCAGGGCCATCTGCAGGTGCAGTCGCCGGGTGCCGAGCCGCGTCTGCTCGGCCGCGGCAGTTACCACAACCGCGTGCAGGCGCTGGCTTTCAGCCCCGACGGACGCTGGCTCGCGGCGGCCTGCGCGGGCCAGCAGGTGTGCATCTACGAGGTGGCGACCTGGCAAGTCGTGAAGGAATGGAAGCACGACGGCTTCGTGAGCGCGCTGGCGTTCAGCCCGGACGGTGCTTGGCTCGCCACGGCCAGCCACGAGGGCACCCGGCCCGTGCACCTGCATGCACTGCCGTCCTGGGAGGAGCGCGCAAAAATCGACGCCGGCGTGTCGCTCATCTGGCACCTGGCGTTTCGCGCCGACAGCGCCACGCTGGACCTCGCCGGCAACGGTTTCGAAACCTGGCATCTCGAAGCCGGGGGCGCGAAAAAGCTCGGCGCCTCCAGGTCGCCCTACGGTCTGGAGCCGGGTGCGGACGGCATGCCGCCGGCGGTGTACCCGCCCGGCCCGGGTTGCGTTGCGATTTCCCGCGACCAGCGCCGTCTGGCCCTTTGCGGCCTGTCCGCGCCGGGCGTGCAGGCATGGGCGCTGGATGATCCCGCACACTGGGTGTCGCTGGTGCCGCAGCGGGCCACCGCCGTGGCATTCGGCAACGCGCACGAACTGCTGGCCGGAGCCGAAGACGGCCGCATCCTGGCCTGGAATCCGGATGCCGTCGCGCGGCGCGAATTCGTGCATGCGGCCGAGGTGCGCGCCTTTGCGCTATCGCCCGACGGCCGCCGGCTGGCCAGCGCGAGCGGCGCAGGCGTGCTGCGCCTGTTCGACACCGGCGACGGCAGCGAGCGGCCGGCACTGCAACTGCCGGGCGACATCGCCGGGCTGGCGTTCAGCCCGGACGGGCGCCGCCTCGCCGTGCGCGCCGGTCCGAATGTGTGGTTGCTGGCGCCGGACGACTGGCGTGCGGTGGCGCCCATCGTGCATGAAACCGACGTGCTGCGCGTGGAATTCGATCCGGCCGGCAAACAACTTGCCAGTCTCACGCAATGGGACAAACACACCATCTGGATCGACCGCGAAAACGGTGCGCGCAATTTGCGCGTGTATGACCTCGCCACCGGCGCCGAACAGGCGAGCGCACTGGTCCTTGCCAGACGGGAAAACCGCTCACTAAGTGCGCCTGCGGCACTCGACGCCGAAGTGGCCGCCGATGCGCGCGCCATCACGCGCGGCGACGCCGCGCTGGCCGCGCGCGCGCTGGACTGGTTTGCCGCCGCGGACCGGCGCACGCCCAGCGCCGCCTGGTTAAACGCCAATACCTCGAAAGGCGAGCGGGTGGACGAGGTGCTGGCCGGCATCGCGCGTGGCGTCATGGCGGGCGACGGGCGGCGCAGCAGCGCAAGTTTCGCGGCAGACGGCAGCCTCATGGCGAGCGCCAGCGGCAACGCCATATGGCTGTGGTCGCTGCG
>JAEUNN010000568.1 GCA_016791085.1 Rhodocyclaceae bacterium
GCCCAGGGCCTCGATCGAGCCGGTGGAACTGGCGTGCGCGTCGAAGTCGCCGCCGGCCGTGACCGTGGCGCCCTGTTCGACTACCGCGCGCGTGGTGTTGTCGATTTCGTTGATGGCAACCGACACCGAAACCGCCAGCGAGGCGGAATTGCCGCTGCCGGTGCCGATGGAGGCGCTCAGTGCGGCCGCCGCCACGTCGGCGGTGATCGTGGTCGCATCGGTCGCGACCAGCGACACGTCGCCCGCGCTGGCCTCGACATCCGCATCCCGGATGATGGCCAGCACCGAGCTGTGGGTCTCGTTACCGGCGCCAGCGCCGGCGCCGGTCAGCGCCAGCGAATTGCCGCTGCCGGTGCCCACCGTCAGGCTCGCCGATGCCGCCACCACGACGGCGTCGATGTCCTTGGACGAGGACGCCGCGAGGCTCACGTCGTTGGCCGCGGTGCTGTCGACACCGTCGATCAGCGCCTCGGTCGTGCTGTTGATCGTATTCTGCGCCGCCGACACCGCGACGCCGCCCGACACGTTGGTCCCGCTGCCGCCGCCGACCGCGACATTGAGCGAGGCGGACACCGCGTTCGCGTGAATGATGCCGGTTTCGACCGCGCCTAGCGTCAGGTCGCCGCCGGACGTGACGGTGTTGACGGTGAGCGGCGCGGAATCTTCGATGGCTGCGCGCGTCGTGCTGTCTATCGTGTTGACCGTGACCGCGACGTTCGCGCTCAAACCGACCGCGCTGCCCTGGCTGGATTGGGAAACCGTCAGCGACACGCCGAAGCCGGTCGCTTCTATCGACCCGCTGCTCGACGCCGACACGTCGACATCCCCGCCGGCATCGACGGTGGAGTCATCGATGAGGGCCACCGTGCCGGTGGTGATCTCGTTCACACCGATCGACAGTCCGAGCCCGAAGCCCACGTTGTTGCCGTTGCCCGAACCCATGGCAATCGACAAGGTCACCGCGCCGGCCAGCGCCTCGATCGCGCTGCTGTCCGTGGCCAGGACCGAAACCGATCCATCGGCATCGACCGTGGAAGTCTGGATCACCGCCTCGGTGCTCTTGGTGATGAAGTTGCCCGACCCGGAGCCCGCGCCGGCCAGCGCGTTGCTGCCGCCCTGGCTGTTCGCCAGCGACCCCGCAAAACCGAAGGTGAGTGCGTCGATGTGGGTGGTGGACGTCGCCTGCACGTCGACGTTGCCGCCGGCCGTGACGGTGCTGTGTTCGATCGCGGCACGCGTGTACGTGTTGACGTCGTTCCTGGCTGCGGCGGCGCCCACCGACACGGCGGAAGCTTTGCTGCTGTTCTGACCGCCGGTGGTCACCGCGAGGGCGGCCGTGCCGGCGTCGGCATCGATGCTCGAGTTGTCGCTGGCATGCACCGACACGTCGCCGGTGGTGGTGACCGTGCTGGGGTCGATCAGCGCCTCGATGGTGGCGTCGATGTCGTTGCCGGAGCCGGAACCTGCGCCGGAGAACACGTCATCGCCGCCGGTGGATACGGCGGCCGAACCGGCAAGCGTGAGGGCGTTGATCTGCTGCGCGCTGCTCGCGTCCAGCGCCACGCTGGCGGCGTCGACGCTCGAGTCGATAATCTTTGCGCTGACTTTGGTGTCGATGGCGTTGATGGCGATCGAGGCGCCGACCGCGACCATGGTGCCGGACTCGTTCTTGCTGTTGCCGCCGGTGCTGATGCCGATGGCCGCGCCACCGGCATCGGCAGTGATGTGGGTGTCGTCGCTGGCGTTGAGCGCAACCGCGCCGCCGGCATCGACCGTGCTGCCCGCGCGGATTTCGGCGCGCGTGATGTTGTCGACCGTATTGCCCGTTCCGCTGCCGGCACCGGCGATCTTGATGCTCTTGCCCTGGCCGTTGCCGTTGCCGCCCTGGTTGTTCTGGTTGGTGCTGCCGTCGTTGTT
>JAEUNN010000602.1 GCA_016791085.1 Rhodocyclaceae bacterium
ATTCATAGACCCGGCGCTGCGCGACTATCCGCTGCTGGTTTCCGCGCTGGGCGCAGGCGATGCGGCAGCCGCCGGCAAGCTCGAAATCGTGCTGCTGGATGGCACGCGCGACGGCATCGCGCAAATTGGCGATTACCTCGAGTCGCATTCCGGCATCGCCGCCCTACACATTTTTTCGCACGGCAGCGCGGGCTCGCTCACGCTCGGTACGACCGTGCTCGACGCCGGCGACATAGACGCCCATGCCGACCGGTTCGCGGCCTGGCGCGGCGCCCTGGCGGGCGATGCGGACATCCTGATTTACGCCTGCGCGACCGGCGCCGGCACGGACGGCGAACTGTTGCTCACGCGCATCGCCAAGCTGACCGGGGCCGACGTGGCCGGCTCGACCGACCCCACCGGCAGCGCCGCCCTGGGCGGCAACTGGCTGCTGGAGGCCGCCACCGGCCCCATCGAAGCCGACCTTCCGGCCACGCCCGGCGCGCTGGCCGAATATCCACGGCTGCTCGCCAACGTAAGCTGGGACGGCGGCGGCGACGGCGTATCCTGGAGCGATCCGCTCAACTGGAGCAACAACCTGTTGCCCGGTGCCGGCGACGACGTGAGCATCGCGGCCGCGGCCGGCGACCCGGCCATCAATATCGGCAATACGGCCGGTCTGGTGACGGTAAACAGCCTCAACAGCAGCCGGCCGCTCACACTGGGGACCGGCGCCACGCTGCAGGCCGCCTCCAGCATCACCATGCAGCGCAACATCACGCTGAACGGCGGCACCATCAGCGGCGGCACGCTGATCGGCGCGGGCGGCGCCAAACTGGTGGCCACCGGCAACGGCGGCACGCTCAATGGCGTAACCCTGCAGGGGCAGGCCGGCAGCACGCTGCCGGTGGTGCTGGACGCGACGGGCTATCCGAATTTCGTGACCGTGACCGGCAACCTTACGCTGGACAATGCCAAGGTCAATCTGCAGAACTACGGCCGGCTCGATTTCACGGGCGCCACCGCCACGCTGGGCGGCAACGGACAGGTATTTTTCGGCGACAACAACGGCAACAACGGCTTGCGCATGGCCACGGCGGGCGGCCAGCTCACGATAGGCGCGGGCATCACGGTGACCGGCTCGGGCGGCACGGTCGGTTATGTAAGCGGCTGGGGTGGCTCCTCCAATGTAAGCGTGGTGAACCTCGGCAATATCGGACCGGACCGCGCCGGCAGCATCAATATCGCCGGTTCCAGCCTGAACAATCTGGGCACCCTGTCGGTCAATGGGGGCAGTCTGAATGTCGCCACCACGACCTGGACCAATGCCGGCGGCACGATCGCCGTCGCCAGCGGCACGCTCAACCTGGGCGGCACGGTCAGCACCGCGCAATTGGGCAGTTTCGCGCGTAGCGGCGGCACGGTGAATTTTTCCGGCACCCTCAACAATGGCGCCAGCACCTTCACGCTGGATGCGAGCCGCGGCTCCTGGAACCTGACCGGCGGCACCATCAACGGCGGCACCATAGAAGGTTCGCAGGGCGCGGCCCTGCTGGGCACCGGCTCGGGCGGCCTGCTCAACGGCGTCACCCTCAAAGGCGCGGCCGGCGAAACGACGCCTACGGTGCTCGACGTGCGCGGCTATCCGAGCTTCGTGAGCGTGGCCGGCGACCTCACGCTCGACAACGCCACGATCAATCTGCAGAACTACGGCCATATCGATTTTTCGAGCGCGGCGGCACTGCTGGGCGGCAGCGGCAAGGTCGTGTTCGGCGACAACAACGGCAACAATGCGCTGCGGCCCACCGCCAGCGGCGCGCAACTTACGCTGGGCGCCGGCATCACGGTGTCCGGCTCGGGCGGCACCATAGGCTATGCCAGCGGCTGGGGCGGGCCATCCAATGTGTCGGTGCTGATTCAGGGCACGGTGGGCCCGACCGTGGCCGGCGGCCTGTTTCTGGCCGGTGCCAGCCTCGTGAACCAGGGCACCCTGCTGGCCGGCGGCGGCGGCACGCTGAATATCCAGTCCACGAGCTGGGACAATAGCGCCGGCACCCTCAACGTGGCCGGCGGCACGGTCAACCTGGGCGGCGGCACCACCACTGCCCGCCTCGGCACCTTCACACGCAGCGGCGGCACGCTGAACCTGACCGGCACGCTGGACAATAGCGGCGCGAGCTTCACGCTGGGCAACAACACCGGCTCGCTGAACCTGGTCGGCGGCACCATACTGGGCGGCACGGTGGTCGGCTCGCAAGGCGCCAAACTGCTGGGCACGGGTACGGGCGGAACGCTCAACGCGGTTACGCTACAAGGCGGCGCCGGCGAAACTTTGCCCACCGTGCTGGACGTGACGGGCTATCCCACCAACGTCGGCATCACCGGCAGCCTCACGCTCGCCAATGCCACGGTCAATCTGCAAAATTACGGGCGGCTCGATTTCACTTCCGCCGCCGCCGCGCTGAACGGCAATGGGCGCGTGTTTTTCGGCGACAACAACAGCAACAACGGTTTGCGCGTCGCCACCGCGGGGGGCCAGCTCACGCTGGGCGCGGGCGTCACGGTAACCGGTTCGGGCGGCACGGTGGGCCATATCAGCGGCTGGGGCGGTCCGTCCAACGTGAGCGTCGTGAACCTCGGCAGCATAGGTCCGGACCGCGGCGGCACGATATTCCTGACCGGCACCAGCGTGAACAACCAGGGCAGCCTGGTCGCCAGCGGCGGCGGCACGCTTGCGCTGCAGCCGGCAAGCTGGACCAATGCCGCCGGTGCCAGCATCAACATCAACACCGGCAGTTTCACGCTGGCCGGCAATTACAACAACGCCGGCACCATCAACGCCAGCAACGCCACGGTCAATCTGGGCGGCAATTTCACGCTGGCGCAACTGGGCAGCTTCACGCGCAGCGGCGGCACGGTAAATCTGACCGGCACGCTGGACAACAGCGCCAGCACGCTCACGCTGGATGCTTCCACGGGCTCGTGGAACATCGCCGGCGGCAGCATATTGGGCGGCACGGTCATCGGCTCGCAGGGCGCCAGACTTGCCGGCACCAGCTCCGGCGGCACCTTGAACGAGGTCACGCTGCAAGGCGGTGCGGGCGAAACCACGCCCACCGTGCTGGACCTGAATGGCTACCCGTTCAACGTGAGCATCGCCGGCAACCTCACGCTTGCCAATGCCACCATAAACCTGCAGAACTACGGCCACCTCGACTTCATTTCCGCGTCCTCCACGCTGGGCGGCAACGGGCGCGTGTTTTTTGGCGACAACAACAGCAACAACGGCCTGCGCGTAACCAACGCGGGCGGCCAGCTCAGCGTGGGCGCCGGCGTCACCGTGACCGGCTCGGGCGGCACCCTGGGCTATATCAGCGGCTGGGGCGGCCCGTCCAACGTGAGCGTCATCAACCAGGGCAGCGTGGGCCCGGACCGCAACGGCACCATCATCCTGGCCGGCAGCAGCGTGACCAACCAGGGCAGTCTGGTGGCGAGCGGCGGCGGCACGCTGAGCTTGCAGCCGGTCAGCTGGACCAATGCGGCCGGCGCCAGCATGAGCGCAAATGGCGGCACGCTCACGCTGGGCGGCAGCTATTCCAACCTGGGCAACATCAGCGCGACCAACGCCACGGTGAACCTCGGCGGCAGTTTCACGCTGGCCCAACTGGGAAACTTCACGCGCAGCGGCGGCAACGTCAATCTGACCGGCACGCTCAACAATGCCGGCAGCACGCTGGCGCTGGACGCCACGACCGGCTCCTGGAACCTCGTGGGCGGCAGCATACTGGGCGGCACGGTTGCCGGCGCGCAGGGCGCGGCACTGCTGGGCAGCGGCAACGGCGGCAGCTTGAATAACGTGACGCTGCAGGGCGCCGCGGCGGAAAGCCTGCCCACGGTGCTGGACCTGAACGGCTATCCGATTTACGTGACGATCACCGGCACGCTCACGCTCGCCAACGCCACCGTCGGGCTGCAGAACTACGGCCACCTCGACTTCAGCGGCGCCAGCACCCAGCTCGATGGCAGCGGCCGCGTGCTGTTCGGCGACAACAACGGCAACAACGCCCTGCGCGTCACCACCGCGGGCGGCCAGCTCACGCTGGGCGCCGGCATCAATGTGACGGGCGCGGCCGGCACCATAGGTTACGCAAGCGGCTGGGGCGGGCCCAGCAACGTATCGGTCGTGAACCTGGGCAGCATAGGGCCGGAGGACATCGGCACCATCGTCGCCGCGACCATCACGATAGCCGGCGCCAGCCTGTCCAACCAGGGCACGCTACAGGCCAGCGGCGGCGGCACGCTCAACGTGCAGTCGGCCAGCATTGCGAATTTCACTTCCGGCACGCTGACCGGCGGCACCTGGCGCGCCACCGGCAGCAGCGTGCTGCGCGCGCTGTTCGGCGGGCCCATCACGACCAATGCCGCCAATATCGTGCTGGATGGCACCGGCGCGAATTTTTACCGCGACGCCGGCACCACCGCGGCGCTCGACGCGCTGGCCGCCAATGCCGCGGCCGGCCACATCACGCTCGCCAACGGCGCCAGTTTCATCACGCCGGGCGATTTCAGCAATGCCGGCACGCTCAGCATAGGCGCGGGCAGCCTGTTCCAGTTGAGCGGCTTGCTCACACAAACCGGCGGCACGCTCGATCTGCAGGGCGGCAGCGTGGGCGAGCACCATCCGCCGGCCGGCAATGCCATGCAATTCGACGGCGCCAACGATTACATCGAAATGCAGGACAGCCCCAGCCTGCATTCCGACGGCGAACTTACGCTTAGCGGCTGGTTCAAGGCCGACAGTTTCCCGCGCACCTGGCAGAACATCATTTTCAAGGGCGACTCGCCCGACCCCAGCGGCCCCGGCAATCAGAACCGCGAATACGGGCTGTGGCTCAATTCGCAGGGCTATCTGTATTTCAGTTCCACGCCCGTGGCGCGCGTCGGCGTGGGCGAACTGACGCTCAGCACGCCCAACGGCAGCATACAGGCCGGGCAGTGGTACCACTTCGCGGCCGTGATCAGCA
>JAEUNN010000677.1 GCA_016791085.1 Rhodocyclaceae bacterium
CACGACGGTGCTGCACGCCTATCGCAACATTTCGGACCTGCGCCTGCAGGATTCCACCTTGAATCACGATCTGCACGTGCTCATGCAGGTGTTGCGCGGCTAGATCGAACCAGGGAGCTGTGGATGAACCGGGGAAAACCCATGGTACGGATTGTGGACAAGCCTTGAAAAACGCCCGGGCGGATTTTTCGTCCACAAATCGTGCACCGCTTGCACCCAGCCTTACCCACATGGTTTGAAAATTGCAATATCTTGAAAATGCAGGTTTTTTCGGCTTATCCACAGAATTCGTTCGACGTTAACTAATCATAGTTTTTAAATAAAATGCTATTGATAAAGGCACCAAGAAACCAGCTTCTGCAACCACTGCAGGCAGTGGCCGGCATCGTCGAGAAGAAGCACACCCTGCCCATCCTGTCCAATGTGCTGATCGAGCGCGCGGGCGAAACGCTCACGCTGCTGGCCTCGGATTCGGAAATCCAGATTCGCACCACCAGCAACGCCGGCCTGGATCCACAGAACGCCGCCATCACCGTATCGGCGCGCAAACTGCAGGACATCCTGCGTACGCTGCCGGAACACGTGGATGTGTCGCTGGACGCCGACGAGCGTCGCCTGACCGTACGCGCCGGCAAAAGCCGCTTCACGCTGCAGATACTGCCCGCCGAAGAATTTCCGCGCATGCGCGGCGGCGAAGGCGAGCCGGTCGAAATCAAGCTCAAGCAAAACGACTTCCGCAAGCAGCTCGGCCTGGTGCAATACGCCATGGCCCAGGCGGACATACGCTACTACCTGAACGGCATGCTCATGGCGATCGCCGGCGGCCAGTTGCGCATGGTGGCCACGGACGGCCACCGGCTCGCGTATTGCGCGCACGAGGCGCAGACGCCGGAACCCGGCATCGAGGTCATCCTGCCGCGCAAAACCGTGCTCGAGCTGTACCGCCTGCTGGCCGACAGCGACGCAGCGCTCACCATGCGCGTGTGGCCCAACCAGGTGCAGTTCCTGTTCAATGACATCGAGCTCACGTCCAAGCTCATCGACGGCAAGTTCCCGGACTACAACCGCGTCATACCGCAGAACCATCCGAAACTGCTGCAGGTAACGCGCACCGAACTCGCCCCGGCGCTGCAGCGCGCGGCCATCCTGACGGTGGAAAAGCTGCGCGGCGTGCGCATCGTGCTGTCGCCCGGCTCGCTCAAGCTGCTCAGCATCAATACCGAGCAGGAAGAAGCTCAGGAAGAGCTCGAAGTCGCCTACGACGGCGAAGGCCTGGACATAGGTTTCAACGTTACCTACCTGATCGACGTGCTCACCCACGTGGACGCCGAAAATTTCGAACTGCGGCTCAATGACGCCAATTCCAGCGCCCTGTTCAGCCTGCCCGGCAACGACAACTTCAAGTACGTGGTAATGCCCATGCGCATCTAACACCCCCAACAGCCCTACAAGGCGCCGTGGCGGGCCCAGGGAGGCCCGCCATGGCATTACGGCAAGATCTGCCTTACCAGGTAGGGACAGCAGACCGGCGCCGCCGCCGCAGCGCGGAGCGTCACCAAGAGCGGAGCACAGCGAAGTGGAACCAAACAATCCCGAAAACGGCAAAGCCGGCAATGGCGAATCCTATGATTCGTCCAGCATCAAAATCCTCAAGGGCCTGGAAGCCGTGCGCAAGCGCCCGGGCATGTACATCGGCGACACTTCCGACGGCACCGGACTGCACCACATGGTGTTCGAAGTCGTGGACAACGCCATCGACGAATCCCTGGCCGGCTGGTGCGACGACATCGTCGTGACCATCCATACCGACAATTCCATTTCGGTCACCGACAACGGCCGCGGCATACCCGTCGATATCAAGGAGGACGACGAAGAAAAGCGCTCCGCGGCGGAAATCGTCATGACCGAACTGCATGCCGGCGGCAAATTCGACCAGAACTCCTACAAGGTATCCGGCGGCCTGCACGGCGTCGGCGTGTCGGTCGTGAATGCGCTGTCCGAGTGGTTACGCCTCACCATACGGCGCGACGGCAAGGTGCATTTCATGGAATTTCGCGACGGCGTGCGCAGCGAGCCGCTGCGCGTGACCGGCAGCACCGAAAAGCGCGGCACCGAAGTGCATTTTCTGGCCGCCACCACCACTTTCGGTACCATCGAATACCACTACGACATACTCGCGCGGCGCCTGCGCGAACTGTCCTTCCTGAATAACGGCGTCAAAATCCGCCTGGTCGACCAGCGCCAGGCCAAAGAAGAAGATTTCGCCTATACGGGCGGCGTGCGCGGCTTCGTGGAATTCATCAACCGCAGCAAAACCGTACTGCACGGCAACGTATTCCACGCCGTGGGTCAACGCGACGGCATCACCGTCGAAGTGGCCATGCAATGGAACGATTCTTATGCGGAACAGGTGCTGTGCTTCACCAACAACATCCCGCAACGCGACGGCGGCACCCACCTGACCGGGCTGCGCGCGGCCATGACGCGCGTCATCAACAAATACATCGAAGAACACGAACTGGCCAAAAAAGCCAAGGTGGAAACCACCGGCGATGACATGCGCGAAGGCCTGGCCTGCGTGCTGTCGGTCAAGGTGCCGGAGCCCAAGTTCAGTTCGCAGACCAAAGAAAAGCTGGTGTCGTCCGAAGTGCGCCCGGTGGTCGAGGAAATCGTCGCGCAAAAGCTTGCCGAATACCTGGCCGAGCGTCCCAACGACGCCAAAATCATCACCGGCAAGATCATAGACGCCGCGCGCGCCCGCGAAGCCGCCCGCAAGGCGCGCGAAATGACGCGGCGCAAAGGCGTGCTGGATTCGTTCGGCTTGTCCGCCAAACTGGCCGACTGCCAGGAAAAGGACCCCTCGCTGTGCGAGCTGTACCTGGTCGAGGGCGATTCCGCCGGCGGCTCCGCCAAACAGGGCCGCGACCGCAAGTTCCAGGCCATATTGCCGCTCAAGGGCAAAATCCTCAACGTCGAAAAGGCGCGTTTCGACAAGCTCATATCCAGCCAGGAAATCGTCACGCTGATTCAGACCTTGGGCACGGGCATAGGCAAGGACGAATACAAGCCGGAAAAACTGCGCTACCACCGCATCATCATCATGACCGATGCCGACGTGGACGGCGCCCACATCCGCACCCTGCTGCTCACGTTTTTCTACCGCCAGATGCCCGAACTGGTCGAGCGCGGCCACATTTACATCGCCCAGCCGCCGCTCTACAAAATCAAGCACGGCCGTACCGAGCGCTACATCAAGGACGACCACGAACTGAACCGCCATCTGCTCGGCCTGGCCACCGATGGCGCTCAGCTCACGCCGCGAGAAGGCGCAGAGCCGCTGGAAGGCAGCGCGCTCGAAGAACTGGCGCGCGACTACCTGCTGGCCGAGGCCGTGATAGAGCGGCTGTCGAATTTCGTCGATGCATCGGTACTGAGCGCCGTGCTCGACCACGACATAGATATCGACCTGAGCAGCCAGCAGGCCGCTACCGCGGCCGTGGAGCGCCTGAGCGCGGTTCTGCCGCCGGCCACCTACGTAAGTACCGCCTACGACGAAAACGCCGAACGCTGGATGCTCAGCGTGGCACGCATGCACCATGGCAACCGCCGCGTAGGCCATATCGACGTGGAATTCCTGCTGTCCGCCGACTATCGCCAGTTGCGCCATGCAGCCACGCTGATCAGCGGCCTGATGGGTCCGGGCGCCACGGTCAAGCGCGGCGAAAAGCTGCAGGCGGTTGCCAATTTCGGCGAAGCCGTGCGCTGGCTGCTGGCCGAAGTCGAACGCGGCCTGTCGAAACAGCGCTACAAAGGCCTGGGCGAAATGAACCCGGAACAGCTCTGGGAAACCACCATGGACCCGAACACCCGCCGCTTGCTGCGGGTACAGATCGACGACCTGATCACGGCCGACCAGATATTCACGACCCTCATGGGCGACAACGTCGAACCCCGGCGCGCGTTTATCGAAACCAATGCGCTGGGCGCGAGAAATATCGACGTGTAGGCGTTTTGGGGCGTTCGGGTGCGCGCCATGCCTGTGATTTGTGGTCCGGGCAAAATGCATCGGATGCCCTACCTGCGATCCCAGCTCCTCGAGCAAATGCGGGGAATGGGTCGCTTGTCGAGCGGGTTTCGGCGCAAGCGCTTGTCCCGTCTATGTAATCCGCATCCGGATGGTCGGGGCCGCCGTCACGCCAGCGCGTCTGTCGCAAACGGCCAGGGAGCCTGAACACAGCCCCGCGCCACGCGTACGCTTGTCCTCCGCGCGGCTACTGCATTTGCTCCGCGGCGGTGCAAAATTCAGGCTCACGCGGAATGTCGCAAGAGGATGCCGCCCATGGCTGAAGCCGTAAAAGTGCTGCTGGTCGAAGACGACGAGGACGTGCGCCTGGGCGCCGAACAGGCGCTGGAACTGGCCGGCATGGACGTGGAAAGTTTCGAATCCGCCGAGCGCATGCGCACGCGCCTGGCGCCCGGCCTGCGCGCGGTCATCGTGAGCGACGTGCGCATGCCCGGCATGAGTGGGCTGGATTTGCTCACGCTGGTCACCGATACCGACCGCGATCTGCCGGTCATCCTGGTGACCGGCCACGGCGACATATCCATGGCCGTGGGCGCCATGCGGCGCGGCGCCTACGACTTCATCGAAAAGCCGTTTTCGTCCGACCACCTGGTCGAAGTCGTGCAGCGCGCCATGGAAAAGCGCAAGCTCACGCTG
>JAEUNN010000679.1 GCA_016791085.1 Rhodocyclaceae bacterium
GTGCTCGTGGCGGCCATCCTGCACGATACGATAGAAGACACCGAAACCACGCCGGCCGAACTGGAGCGCCTGTTCGGCCAGGAAGTGCGCAACATCGTGCTGGAGGTGACGGACGACAAGGATCTCAGCAAGGCCGCGCGCAAACAGGCGCAGATCGACCATGCGCCGGGCCTGTCGCGGCGCGCCAAACTTGTGAAGCTTGCCGACAAGATTTGCAATTTGCGCGACATGGCCGGCCATCCTCCGGCCGACTGGTCACTTGCGCGCCGGCGCGAATATTTCGATTGGGCCAAGGCGGTCGTGGATGGCGTGCGCGGCGTGCATCCCGAACTGGAACGCATATTCGACACGGCCTATTCGAAAAAGCCCGAAGCCAGCGCGGCCTGACACCCGCAGCGGGTTCAGGAATGTTTCGGCGCGCCATCGTGGTGAGCGCAATGCGTCGCACCCGGACTGGTCGCGCAGTAGCAATGAATTTCCCTGCTGGTTTGCCCTCCCGTTGCCCGGGTTGAGCGGCGGCAAATCTGGCGTACAGACTGGCGGCCAAGGGTTGGCGGTCGGACACACTCCGACGCTCGCCCGGGCAGATGCGGCCTTGCGGCCGCCGATTAAGCGCTCAGCTTGGGGAATGTGTTCTGAGCCAGTCCTTCAGGGCGGCATCGATGCGCGTTTGCCAGCCTTCGCCCGAGGCGCGGAAAGCCTGCACGACTTCGGCTGACAGGCGAATGCTAATGCGCTCTTTGGTCACGGCAGCATGGGGCCGGCCGCGCTTGAGCATGGGCTTGACGGCCTGCCACTCGGCATCCGAATATGGCATGGCGTCCGCGTCGCTCATTGCCGCTGCCGTGATGGCGGCGTCTTCGCCCTGGTCCGGAATGATGGTTCCAGGTTTAAGCTTCGGCATAACGTTTTACCTCTCGCTGGTTGGCCTTGCGCCGGCTGTCGGCGCGATCCATAAAGGCCACGTAATACAGGCGTAGCTCGATATAGCCGATGGCGGCCTGCGCGGTTCGCCATAGTCGCGCCTGCGATCGGGCCAAACCACCGCTGAATCCCATTCAAAATCTGCTGCCCGCGCCAGCGATACTCCGTGCTTGGCAATGTTGGCGGCGTCTTTGGTCGTATCGTAGCTGAACTCCATGGGTATTATTGTATGCACAATAATACCCATGGGCAAAATTTTGTGCATA
>JAEUNN010000690.1 GCA_016791085.1 Rhodocyclaceae bacterium
GAACAGCATGTTGTTGTCGCCGAGGTCGAAACTGCGATGCTCGAAGGTGGACAGCACATGCACTTCGCACTTGTCGTGGGTGAGGCGGCGGTCCGTCACGCGCGACCACAGGATGGGGTGCATTTCCGCCATGTTGGAACCCCACAGCACGAAAGCGTCGGTGTTCTCGATGTCGTCATAACAGCCCATGGGCTCGTCCATGCCGAAGGTGCGCATGAAGCCCGCCACCGCGGAAGCCATACAATGGCGCGCATTGGGGTCCAGGTTGTTGGTGCGGAAGCCGGCCTTGAACAGTTTGGCCGCCGCATAACCTTCCCAGATGGTCCATTGGCCGGAGCCGAACATGCCGACCGAATTGGGGCCGTCCTTGGCCATGGCCTCTTTCCACTTGGCCGCCATGATGTCGAAAGCCTGGTCCCAGGACACCGGCGCGAATTCGCCTTCCTTGTCGTACTTGCCGTTTTTCATGCGCAGCAGCGGACGCGTCAGGCGGTCTTCGCCGTACATGATTTTGGACAGGAAATAACCTTTGATGCAGTTGAGGCCGCGATTGACGGGCGCATCCGGGTCACCCTGGGTGGCCACCAGGCGGCCGTTCTGCACGCCCACCAGCACCGAACAGCCGGTGCCGCAGAAGCGGCAAGGCCCTTTGTCCCAGCGGATGTTGCGATCCGCCGCGGGCGCATTGGTGGCCGCTTCGACCGCCATGGGCAGGCTGACGCCCGCCACGCCAGCCGCTGCCGCCGCGGCATTGGCTTTGATGAAATCGCGACGCTTGAGCTTCATGCTTGTGCCTCCAGGTTATTGCCGCCCGCGGCGGTCATGTCCGTATCATCGGCATCGCTGCCGGCGTATTGGTAAACGAGCGTGGCTGACAACACGCCCGGCGCGGTATGCACCGCGAGCATGGAATCTTCGACCGTATGTTCGGGGCCGTCCTCCACCGTCACGATGACGCGTCCGTCATCGCTTGCGGCATGGATTTCGACGCCCGGAATGGCGGCAAACGCGGCCCTCAGTTCGGGCAGGCGCTCGGGCCGGGCGCGCACGATCATGCTGTTGATGTTCATGGGGTTTCCTCAGGCGTGCGTTAGTGCGCCGGCGGCCTCGGCGAGACTGATCGCGGCCACCGGACAGCCCGCGTAACAGGCACCGCAGCCGCTGCAGGCGGCCGCGTCCAGCGTGGGAGTGAATATGCCGCCGCGCTGGGGGCGGAAGCGGAT
>JAEUNN010000693.1 GCA_016791085.1 Rhodocyclaceae bacterium
CCGACCTGCTCGCGCGCCGCCGCGCGGAACAGGCGGCCGCGGCACTGGGCGCCAGCTCGGGTGCGTTCGCGGCGCCGGATCTGGCCGCTATCGACATGGCGCGCGAAGTCGCGGCATTGCCGCCCGAAGCGGCGGATTACCTGAGCGTGAGCACGCCATCCTGGGGCCATACGCCGGCCCTGCAGCCGATATTCACGGCCATGCCGGCGCTGCTTGCGGGCGGGCGCGTGGTGTGGGGGCAACTCGTACAGGCCAATCGCCTCATGTTCAGCCATGCCGCGGACGGACAACTGGGCGACGTGGTGTACGACCCGGCCGGGCGCCTGGGTCCGGCCGCCCTGCAGGAAGCCGCGCGCAAACTGTTCGCGCTGCGCCGCGCGGCCGGCACCTCCCTGCCGCCGCAGGCCCTGGCCATCGCCTCGCATCTGCAGAACGACCTGACCCGCGCCGACGGCCTGCCGGTGCCGCGCAGCATTGCACAGAGCGGGCTGCTGTTAAGTTCGGTCTGGTTCGAGCGCAAACATTTGCCCACCGGGCGCTTGAGCGAGCGCTTTTTCCCGCTGCTCATACGCGACGACGCGCCCGGCCGCGTCATGCTGCTGCCGGCGCGCTGGTGGCCGCCGGCACTGAGCGCGCACTGGATGGAGGCCGAGCACGCCGCACGCCGCGCCGAGTGGGAAGAAGCGCGTGCCGCGCTGGCCGGCCCACGCAACGAAGCGCAAAGCCTGGCGCTGGGGGCAAGGCTGGAAGCGATCGAACAATACGTGGCGCGCGGCATCGACGAAATTCGCGTGGCCGATCTCTGCGCGCTGGGCCAGCCCGGCTTCCGCCCGGACTGCGAACCGCCGCCGCGCGAATGGGAATGGGAAGTCGATGCCGACCTGCAGGCGCTCGCCGAAACCTATCTGACCGACTGCGAGCGCGCCCGCGCGCGCGGCGAAGCACTGCCGGCCGAGCGCGCCCGGCTGGCCTATGCCTGTGCGCACACCGCGCAAATGGTGGCCATGCA
>JAEUNN010000739.1 GCA_016791085.1 Rhodocyclaceae bacterium
TTCCCACGCGCCAGCGTGCGAACGATGACGATGGTTGGTTTGGCGCAAGCGTTGTTTACGCCCGGGTGGATAATGAGCCACTGCACGCTCGGCCGCCACCGGCGGGGTTATGCAGGATAATGGCGACATTTGGTATCCCGAGGAGATGCAGGCGTGGATTATGTCGGTATCCAGCTTATCCTGGTATTCGTTTGCGTGGGCATCGGACTCACATTGGGTCTGGGCATTGCTCGGTGGCGGGCAACTACAGGTCGTTCGCCGGACCTTGCAACAAGGGCGCAGGTGGATATTTCCTCGAAGTCCGACGAGTGCACGGCGTCACCTGCACCCGATCCCCGCGCGCTTGAGCTTGATCCAAAAAGCATAGACCTGCAGGAATACCGGCTCTGCGTGGAACCGGTATTTGACGAACTGAACATCTATTCCAAGACTGCGCTTTACGCTCCGGTCTTGGCTCCGGTGCGCGTGCATAGGGGAGGTATTGCAGTTATCGCCGCGCCGGTGCATGGTGATCTGGTTGTGCATGCGGGCGCGGCTGCGGTCATATACGGGATATTGCTAGGCAACCTGACCAACAACGGCGGAACGGTACATGTTTATGGCAGCGTGTTCGGCAAGGTTTCCGGACATGGGGGTGAAACCCGTGTGTTCGCGCCCCCGGTGCGGGAGCAATAGACGCGAGTCCGGTAACTATGGCCGCAGGGCGCGTGCGCACCGTCGCGTACGTTGCATCACTTTGTAGTTGAATGTCGCCCGGCGCGGGCGCCAGCGTCGGTCGCGTTCGGCCTGGTACGATTTGACTAATTCCGATCGTTCCCACGCTCCAGCCTGGGAACGATGAAAAGTGTCTCAAAGTTATTGACACATTCGGGGCGCGAAAACGCTTGCGCTCGCCACTGCTCCTCGCTCCCGCTTGCCGGAAAGACGTCGGGACCGAGGGCCATCGGCGCCCAACAAGACCGATGCGGCTTGCATCGCGGGGCGGCTTGCGCGACGGCCGCGGTTCGAAGGGCGGGGGGGGAGCGGGCCATCCCGACCGGTCCATGGGTTGTGGCATCGCAAAAAAACGTATTGGGGCGGCAGGCCCAGCCCCGGCGAGTTTGCCGCGCGCGGGGGAAACACGCGCATTGCGCAACAGAAAAAACACAACAATTATGTTGCGCAACACATTTGTTGTGATACAGTGTGTTTGTCAATCAACGTCTGGATGAGCGCTGACCATGACCTGTTTCGACCGCGACAAGGACAGCGCCCGCCTGTGGGCGCAATTCGACAAGGGCCGCAGCGTACTCATGCTGGCGCCGCGCCGCATAGGCAAAACCGTGCTGCTCAACCTCCTGCGCAATGAAAGCGCAGACCGGGGCTACCGCGCCATCGTTCTGGACGTGCAGGGCTTCCGCGAAGAAAAGGATTTTTTCCGGCAAATGTGCGCGGCCATACAGGAAGAACTGGGCTTCGGCGCCAGTGTTCTTGCGAGCCTGGGCGAACGCCTGCGGCGTACCGTGCGCGGCAGTGACGAAACCACGGACTGGCGCCAGCTTCTGCTGCATACCGACTGGCACGAATTCGCACGCCATCTGTTGTCGCAACTCGATCAGGACAAGGAGGGCAAGCCCTGGCTGGTGCTGCTCGACGAAATTCCCATCTTCGCGCTGGCGCTACTGGAAACCCATGGCCACGCACGCGTGCAGGATTTTTTATACGCCTTGCGCCAGTTCCGCCAGGCGCATCGCAATGTGCGCTGGCTATTCACCGGATCCATCGGTCTCGACTCGGTCGCCCGCCGCCATAGCGTGGAAGGCGCGCTGAACGACCTCGAAGCCTACCCGCTCAAGCCTTTCGACACGCCAACCGCCCTGGATTTTCTGTACGACGTAGCCGCCGCCAACGACCGCCACTTGAGCCCGGACGCCGCGCGCTACATCGCCGACCGGCTGGGCTGGCTGTCGCCCTACTACCTGGAAAAAGCCGCCGAAGAAGCCTGCCAGCGCCTGGATCGCGGCCAGACCATAGCCATCGACGCCGCCGCATGTGCCGTGGACGCCTTGCTGGACCTGGACAAGCGCACCTACTGGTCCACCTGGCGCGAACACCTGGACCGCAACTTTGCCGACCCGGAACGCACCCACCTGTTCACCGTGCTCGCCGTCATTGCGCGCGCCCCGGAGGGCCGTGCGAGCCGAGACACGCTGCTGGGCGAACTCAACCGCACGGCAAGCGTGAGCGAAGCCCAATTGCGCGGCTATCTGCATACCCT
>JAEUNN010000744.1 GCA_016791085.1 Rhodocyclaceae bacterium
CGCCACGCCGGGCGAATAGGCAAGCGCGAGGTCGCGCTGATTGGTCAGACTTTTGGTCGGCGTAACGGCGATTTTGCCGGGCCTGGGGCTGCGGTGGTATTCGAGCGCAGCGACATTCAAATCGTTGTCGGAATTTTTCATCTACCTCTCCATCGTATCTTGTTGTACTCACCATCCCGGGGGATGGCGGACGACCCCGTGCTAGCCCCGTATCGCCTCCTGCAAAGCGGGCCCGACTGTCCCGGGCCATGCCCCGGACCCGCTGCGCTCGAGCAGCGCGCACGCGTCCATGACGGCTGCACGGGCGCTATAAAGATTAGTCCCTGCCGGCGCCGGCACCAAAACCGGCGCGGGCCGGTTGCAGTCCGCGCGCCGCCGGGGCGGCCGCAAATTCGCGGCCCATGGGCCGAAAAGCGCCCCGGGCAGCGGCTATTGTATCGCTGTAGCCATCGCGTCCTGTCTTTGGCACAATGCGGAACGAGATACTCGAAGGGGGAGTCATGAAGCGCGTCGTATTCAATCAAAAAGGCGGCGTCGGCAAATCGACCATCGCCTGCAACCTCGCCGCAATCGCTGCCAGCCGCGGCCTGCGCACCCTGCTGTTGGACCTTGATCCGCAAGGAAATTCCACCCACTATTTGTTGGGCGACCAGCACGCGCCGGAACAGCCCACGCTGGCGGATTATTTCGACCAGGTGTTGAATTTCCGCCTGCGCCCCAAACAGACGTCGGAATTCGTGCTGCAAACCCCGTTCCCGGGCCTGGAGTTGCTGGCGTCATCGCCGCAACTGGACGAACTGGCGAGCAAGCTCGAGTCGCGCTACAAAATTTACAAATTGCGCGAAGCCCTGGACGAGCTGTCACGTTTCGACATGGTGTTTTTCGACACGCCGCCGGCCCTGAATTTTTTCTCGCGCTCGGCGCTTATCGCCGCCGACACTTGCCTGATACCTTTCGACTGCGACGACTTCTCGCGCAAAGCCCTCTATACGCTGCTCGACAATGTCGAAGAAATACGCGGCGACCACAACCCGCGCCTCACGGTCGAGGGCATAGTCATCAACCAGTACCTGCCGCGCTCCAGTCTGCCGCAGCGCGTGGTGCAGGAACTAAGGGGCGAAGGACTGCCGGTGTTGCCCACCTATCTGTCGTCCTCGGTCAAGGTCAAGGAATCGCACGAAGCGGCCAAGCCGCTCATACATTACGCGCCGGCGCACAAACTTACGCTGGAATTCGTGGCCCTGTTCGACGCCTTGGCCGAGGTGCGCGAAGAACGCCAGGAAAACCGCAAGAAGCGCGCCTGACAGAGCCCGCGCGCGCCACGCGCCGCGCGCGCACCCAGTCAAACGTCATGGTCGCGGGCGGGCCCTTGCAGCGCCCGGTTTAGCGCCCGCCCTCTCCCCTCCTGCATATCGCGCGCGCAGCGCAGCGTCGCCGGCCCGGCGACCGCACAGCCCGCAACACGGCCCGCCGGTAGGCCACGCGCCGGCTCCCGGCCCATGCCCACTGCCAACCGCGCGCCGTCCACGGCCATGCTTTATGCATGGTTGGAGCGCAAACACCGGCCTCTTACGTGCCGGCGGCAAGCCATCCGGGCGCACCGCGGGCAAAGTGTGAAAAATTCCATACGCATCGCCCTAAAGTCGGCTCGATGCGCACCGTAATATGACTTGCGAATGGCCGGGAACAGGTTCCGGCCGACGCTCGTACGTCAATGGCAAAACCGTCGAAAGGCGGTGACGCAAAGCTTCCGGACTAACCCGGCCTCGTGCCGGCACGTCAGCGGGGCCGCCGGCGAGCCGCTGCGACCGCTACGCGTATTCACGCGGCGTCGCGTGGCAAGCATGCGTTGCGTCCTCCCTGGCGTTACACACTGGAGATCGCAGGCATGAAAAACCACTTCGAACGCCATATCCTGGCCGCCTCCATCGCCGCTGCGCTGAGCGGCAGCGTATGCGCCGACGTGACGCCGCAGGCCGCTTCCCCCATAGGTTCCAGCGAACGCAGCAATTCGGCTGCGGCGGAACAAGTCCATGCGCCGGCTGCGCATGCACTCGAAGTGATGGGCAAAGGCGCGGTCGTGGCGGTCATAGACAGCGGCATCATGGCCAAGCACAAGGATTTGAGCGGGCACGTGCTGGCCGGCTTCGATGCCACCAGGAACCGGTCGATTGCCTCAGGCGCCGCCACCGACGGGCTGGGTCACGGCACCCACGTCGCCGGCATCATCGCGGCCAGCATGAACAATAGCGGCATGTACGGCGTGGCACCGCAAGCCAACCTGATTCCGGTGCAGGTGTTTGCCGCGCCGACCTGGAGCGGCACCTCGGAAGTGCTGGCTGCCGGCATCAATTTCGCCGCCAAATCCACAGCCAGCATTTTCAACATGAGCCTGGGCGGAAGCATGCCTCTGGGCAGCAATGTCGAAAGCGCGCTCCGGAACGCGGTCGCCAAGAACAAACTGGTTATCGCCGCGGCCGGCAACAGCGGCGGCGCCAATCCGGCCTGGCCGGCCCGCTACGCCAAGGAAAGCTGGGCCGGCGGTTCCATCATCGCGGTCGGCGCCGTCGATGCAAACAACCAGATCGCATATTTTTCGAACCGCGCCGGCGACACCGCGAACTGGTACATCGTGGCGCCCGGCGTCAGTGTCATGTCCACCTACAACAACGGCGGCTACGTCAACATGAGTGGCACCTCGATGGCGACGCCGGTGGTAAGCGGCGCCGCGGCCCTGCTCAAATCGCGCTGGACCAAACTTAGCGCGCCGCAGATCGCCGACATCCTGTTCGTGACCGCCACCGACCTGGGCGCGGCCGGCGTGGACTCCATATATGGCCGCGGCCTGCTCAACGTTGCGGCTGCCATGCAGCCGGTGGGTTCGCTGCAGGTCAAGACCACGTCGGGCTGGGTTGCAGCTTCCACCACCAGCATGCAGATTTCCCCGGCGCTGAGCGGCGCTTACAAACTCACCCGGGTCACCCAGACCGCTTTCGACAATTACATGCGCGACTTTGCGGTAGGCACGCGCGCCACGGCCGCCACCACCACCAGCCGCACGGCCAGCACCAGCGTCGCCGCCACCGCCACGGCCAGCAGCGTGAAAAGCTATGGCGATGCGGCCGGCAACCGCTACACCCTGGCCTATGTCGATGCGCCCAGCGGCGGCATGGCCCTGTCCGACGCGGCGGCCGGCCAGCGCCAACTGCTGGCCAGCGAAGTGGTCGTGAAAAGCGGAAACGGCGAACTGGCTTTCGCAACGCTGGGCCTGGCAGGCAATTATTTCGGCCTGTCCGGCTCCGGCATGAACCTGGCCGTGGCCGGTGATGCCGGCGCCAATCCCTACCTGGCGCTGGCTGGCGCGGGCACACAGATCGCCGGCGGTACGCGCCTCGATGCGCACACCACGCTCAAGTTCGGCTTGCTCACGAGCGCGGCCAACGACACCTGGCTCAACGCCGACGCGGCCCAGGACGGCCATGCCTGGGTAGCCGAAATCGGCCGCCACGAGGGCGATCTCTGGGTCGGCCTGCAATACGCGCAAGTCGAAGAAAACGGGCTGTTGGGCACGCGCGCGACCGAAGCTTACGGCCTGGGCAGGCATGTTACCCGCGTGCTCACGCTGAGCGGTGCATGGCAGCCGGCCGACGAACTCAGCTTCACGGCGCGCGCGAGCCTGGGCTACAGCCCCGGCGGCGCCGGTCAGGGCATCGTGACGTCGGTGAGCGCGGTGCGTTCGCAATCGTTCGCGCTGGCTGCGCACCTGGCCAATGTCGCGCGACAGGGCGACGTCGCGAGCATCACCTTGTCGAGCCCGCTCGCCGCCACCTCGGGCAGCATGAGCATGGCCTGGGCCAAAGATTTCGACGACGCCGGCCGCCCGATCTACACGCAGCAGAACGTGTCGCTGGCAGCCCCGGCGCGCGAACTCAAACTGAGCCTGGACTACCAG